>CAIWAJ010000371.1:0-13175 GCA_903910565.1 uncultured Rhodospirillales bacterium | reverse complement strand
TCCGTCATGGTCGATCGGCAGGCGGGCGTCGCCGTTGGTCCAGCGCCACTGGCGGCCTTCCTCCGTCTCCAGGTGATGGAACCCGGCATCCTCCGACAGGGTGGCGAGTTCGATCGCCCGGCGCCATCCGGCGCCGCGCAGCGTCGCTGCTTCCACCATGAGGCCGAGCCGGCGGGCATCGCCGCCGCCGTCCTCCGCCTCGGCGGGCCCCCCCCACCGGCGAGACAACCCGCACCTCGCGCGTATCGGCGGGGAGTGCGTAGCGGTGCAGCGCGCCGGCGATCATGCGAGGCGCGATCGCCCGGCCGCCCGCCAGCACCGTGCCATCCCACGCCGCCACGCGACGGAACCCGCGCCCCGCCGCCTGCCCGGCCAGCATCGCGCGCACGCGCAGCAAAGCCTCGCCATCACGTACCAGCGGCGCGCAGGCGACGGTGGCCCAAATGGCGAGGGCGAAATCGGGGTGCTGCTGCACCACCGCGCCGCCATTGGCGAAGGCGCCGCGATTGCCGGTGTCGAGGTAGCTCTCGCAGGGCAGCCCTTCCGCCAGCATCACGCCATGGCGCGCGAACTCCACGTGCCAATACGTCACCCGCGCCGCGCGCTCCTGCACGATGGTGGCGCCGTTCACGAGGTAGCGCACGGGGATCAGCACGCCATCGACGAACACCGCATGATCGGGCGACAGGCGCAGATCGCGCGCCGGCAGCCCCTCCCCGAAGGCGCCCGCACGGACACGCACAGGCCAAACGTCCTGCGGCCGCGGATGGCGCGCGCAGGCGAGGCTGCGATGGCCGAGCCAAACGATCGCCTGCCCCACACCATCCGGCCCGGGCACCATGTCGCCCAGCCGCAGCCGCTCCACCGCCACCTCGCCGCGCAAGGTCAGGATGCGCGTGCCGGCGGCGAAGCAGGGGAGTGCCGAGGTGGTGGTGACATCGGCGTGCGGGGTCGGCGAGGCGGAGCTGAGTTTCTGGGGAACGGTGACGTGGAAGCTGGCGGGGTCATAGCCGGGGCCGATCGGAATCCGGGTCGTACCGTAACCCGTCGTCACCGCCAATATTCCGTTACTGTAGACCACACTGGCGGTATCCGCGGTCGAAATCGCGGTCACCGTGATGGTGTCGCCCTGGCGGAAGCCGTGCACGTGGGTATTGATCAACGATGCATTGACCACCCATAGCGATGCCGTTGCATCATCGAGGGTAATCGATTGCCCGGTGGCAATCGTGTTCTCCACGAAAAGGGTTGCACCGCTGGCGACATGAATTGCGCCGGTGCCCGAGGTCGCGAGGGGGAGGCTCACCACCCCACCATTGCTCGCATCAATAGTGCCGTTGTTGGTCAACGTCGCGGCCAGTGGATCGAACGGGACTCCGCTGGCGAATCCAATGCTACCGCCATCGGCCAGGATCAGCCCATCATTGACGATCTGCCCCAATCCACTCGGACCTTGATATGAATTGCCGACCGCCTCGATCGCACCACCGCCGCTCGTGGCATGGATGGTGGTATCCGCGGCGATCGTGCCGCTGCCAACCGGGAGCGGGCTGTCGGTAGCGCGATTGAACAGGAGGTCACCGCCATCAATGGTCACATCCACGCCGCTGATGACCGTGGGATAGGCGAACAACAACTGGCGAAGCGGGCCGAAGCTGCCGTTTGGCTGCTGTCCCCCGCCGAGATAAAGGTGCGGCCGCGCTTCGCCCGCATGCGGCTCGAAGGTCAGACCTCCACTCATCACCTGGGCCGCCGTACCGTTCGCGATGGTCAAATCCCCCACCCAGGTCACGCCATTCCACAGGCCCCCGCCATGGATGAAATCGAACTGCCCGCCATCGGCAATGATCGTGCCGGTGATCAGCGGTTCGATAGCCCCGTAATTCGCGGTCGAACTGTCCTGCGGTGATAGGATGCCGGCCTTGAGATCGAGCGTGCCGAAATTCATGTCGGCGTTGACGGCGAGCGTGGCGCCAGGCGCGTCGAGCGTCAGGGTGTTGAAGGTGAACGCCGGGTTGGACGACGGGGCGCTCGTCGCCTTCCCGACGTTGATGCGGTAGGGATAGCCCGGCGCGAAGGTGACGGAGGCGTCGATCGCCGCGCCGGGCACCGCCGATGACCAGTTTCCCGCGGCATTCCAGTCAAAATTGAACAGGCCGAGGCTGGCGGTGAATATGTCGGGCCCGGTGCCGCCGGGATTAACCGGCGGCACAAAGGGGCTGGGCGACGGCGGCGCCACGGTCGTGGTGGTGATCACCGCCATGGCGGCGCCATTGCCGAACGCCGAGGTGTCGGAAATGGTGGCGCTGAAGCTCGCGGGGTCGTAGCCCTGGCCGATATAGAATTGGGTAATCGCGGTGCCGATCGTCACCGTCAGCACACCGGCGGTATAGGAGAGACTGGGCACGAAACCATAGGGATCATAGGCGACAATCCGATCGCCCTGGCGGAAGCCGGTGATCGAGCCCTCCGGTTGGGTCGCGAGGGACACGATCGTGGCGGTGGCATCCTGCAAGGCGATGGTCTGGCCCATCCCGACGTTCTGCCCGAAGGACGCAAGCCACAGCGTGCCGCCGGAGCCTATGCGGATCGTACCTGCGCCTTCCAGATCGGACCCGGTTTGCAACATCGCATTGCCCGAGATCGCGATGGTGCCGGAATTGGTCAGCGTCGACCGGCTTGTTGCACTGTAGGAGGGTGGGCCGACATAGAGCGTCCCCCCGCTGACCACGAGTTGGCCGGCATTGGTCATCGTGAAGTTTTTAAAGGCAGCAAAGGTGAGGTCATTCACCCCGGAGATCGCCTGCAGCACGGAATCGGCGGCAATGCCGGTGGCATTCGCCAGGGTGGCCTGTCCGAGCAGCACGACGTCGAATCCGCTCAGGTCGTGATCAATGGAAAGGGAAGTTGCAGGCGCACCAAACGGGAGCGGCACGAGGTTGCCGAGTGTGAAGACAGGCCGCGCGCCCCCTGGCGCCGGGCCGACGGAGAGGCTGCCGAAGAATTCCGTAGTTGAGAAATGCTGGCCGTCGGAAGCAATGGTCAGGTCGCCGAGCCAGACCGCATTCTGGAAATAGAGGGGGTGGATGAGGTCCAGTATGCCGCCGTCATCGATGAAGGTGCCGGAAAGAACGGGAGCAAGACCGAAATTGCCCGATCCCTCGATGGTGCCGGCCTTCAGGTCCAGCGTACCGAACGTCATGTTCGCCGCAACGTCGAGGGTCGCATTCGCGGTATCGAAGATGAGCGTCCCGAAGGTGATCGCCGGGTTCTGGTCCGCACCGACAAGCGTTGTACCGCTGGTGATCGCGTAGCCGAAGCCAGGATTGTAGGCGAGCGACACGTCCTGCCCGGCGACGGGAACCCCCGCCGACCAGTTGAGGGCGTCGGACCAGACGAAGGAGATAAGCCCGTCTCCAGCGGTAAAAGTATTGCCGGCCATCAGATAATGCCCGCAATGAAAGCGATACTGTCCCGTACCATTGAACGCCCCCTGTTCTTCTTCGCTCCAGAAGGGGGGCCAAAGGCCAAGCAGTATTCACCCGCCGATCATTGCAGGGACCGTAGACGGGTTCCGATTCCGGCACAATTGCCAAATTGAAGTCGCAGCACCTGGGCATCGCTTCCCCCGTTGGGCGGTCGACGCGGGGCGAGGTTGATGACGAAACCGCTCCCCCCCCCCTGCTGGCGCACCCGCTGGCGCCTCCGGCTGCGCGGGGCTGACTGGCACCGGCGGGAATGAAATTTTTTCTTTTTTTAAGAAAAAATATCTTGCATTTGGTTGGTGGGCACGCGAACATATAAGGAACATGCGTCCCACATGAAAGGCCCCCCATGTCCCCCCGCCCGCTCCCCCAAACCCTGCTGCGCCGCGTCCTCGCGCGCCTGCTGCTGGTGCTCGGCGCCGTTCTCGGCGCGCGGGGGGTGGAGCTGCGCGCGCGGCTCGATGCGCTGCCGCAAGGCCACCGGCGCCGTGCCCGTTTGCAGGCTGAAATCCGCCGGCTGGCGCGGCTGCGAGCCTTGCTCGCGGAGCCCGGCGTGCTCGACGATCCCGGGTTCCGCGGCAAGGCGGCGGAGGTGGCGCGCGTACGCAATGATGCCGGGCGGCGGGCGCTGCCGCGGCGGCGCCTGGTCGCCGCACCCCATGCCGGGCCGCGTGCCGCTTTTCCGCTGGTGTCGGCCGTCTTGGGGGAGGGGCGATGTAGCGGCTGCATCGCCGTCGCGTGATAAGCTGCCGGGCATCAACCCGTGCGGCGCCGCGCGCGCATGTTCGCGTCCCGGGCGCGGCGGTGCCCCGCCGCGCCCGAGCGGGTGCTACTTGCCCAGATGCTTGTCGAAGAAGCGGGCGATGTCGGTGAAGGCTTCCTTGGTTTCGGGAGCGAAGGGCAGCGCGCCGTACTGGGCGTGGGACTGGCCTTCATAGACGTTGAGATCGGCCTCGACGCCGGCCTGGCGCAGTTTGCGGTGGGTGCGCACGGTGTTGGAGAGGAAGAGGTCCCGTGTGCCTGTGGTCAGGATGGTGGGCGGGAAGCCGTGCATGTCGCCGTAGATCGGCGAGAGGAACGGGTCTTTCAGATCGGTCCCGTTGGCGTAGAGTTTCGCGGCGCGGCCGAGCCAGCCTTTCCAGGAGACCAGCACGTTGTCGACGAATTCGTTGGTGGTGTAGCTGTCGCCGACTTCGTCGAGGTCGGACCAGGGCGTGCCCGGGGCGATGGCGGCGGGGAGCGGCAGCTTTTCCTTCTTGGCGCGCAGCACGAGGGCGAGTGTCATCCCGCCGCCGGTGGAGGTGCCGAAGACCGCCATGTTCTTGGCCTTGGCCATTTTGAGCGCGGCCTTCCAGGCGGCCATGGCGTCATCCATCGCGGCGGGGTAGGGCGCGTCGGGAGGCATGCGGTAGTCGACCGAGACGACGCGGTAGCTGCCGTAATAGGCCATGTTGATGGCCTCGGTGAGCGCCGCCTCGCCGGGGCTCAGCACGTAGCCGCCGCCATGGACGTGGAACAGCAGGCGGTTGCGGTTGGCGGGCGCCACCTCGCGCGGGGTGACCATGTAGGCGGGCACGCCGCCGAGGGTGATCTTCTCGTATTTGACGCCGAACTTCGCGGCGGCCTCGCGAGCGATGCCGATGCTGACCTGGGCGCGCTGGTTCACCCAGTCTTTCCACTCCTGCGGCGTCTTGGGATCGACGTTCCAGAACGGCGCCGGGGGGTTGGCGATGAGCTTGGCCATGTCGGGGCTGACATCGCCCGGCACGGTGAGCTTCTTGGCCGGCACCTCGCGGGGCGGCGGGGTTTGCGCGAGTACTGGCTGGGCCAGCCACAAGGCGGCGCCCACTGCGAGCAGCAGCGCGTGTTTGGTTCGATTGGACATTCCGTTCCTTCCGCTATGCGGTCGTTGATGGCGCGCGAGACTGGTAACCCCCGCACGCGGTGAGAGGTTAGAACGATCCGTGCATCAGTGCACCCCTCCCTCAGCGCCCCTTGAACTCCGGCTTGCGCTTCTCGGCGAAGGCCCGCATGGCCTCTTTGGCGTCGTCGGTCTGGCTCAGTTCGCGGGTGAGGTTCTGCTCGAAGCGGTAGCCGTCGCGCAGGGTCATGAATTCGATGGTCTGGGCCGCCTGCTTGGCCATGCGGGTGGCGATGGGGCTTTTGGCGGCGATGTTGGCGGCCATTTTCAGGGCCTCGCCCATCAGCTCGGCGGCTGGGACGCAGCATTCGACGATACCGAGCCGGTAGAGCTCCGGGCCCGGGACGCGATAGCCGGTGAGCATCATCCGCCGGGTCAGGGAATGGCCGAAGACCCGCATGGTGTGGCGTCCACCGCCCATCAGGCCGACATCGACCTCGGGAAGGCCGAGCTGGGCGGTTTCCGACGCCATCAGGATGTCGCAGGAGACGGCGATACCGAGGCCGGCGCCCAAGGCGGGGCCGTTGATGGCGGCGATGATGGGTTTCTTGTTTTCGATGATGGAGTAGCTGAGTTCGCGGGCGCGGCGGGCATGGGCCCAGTAGTCGCCGGGCTCTTCCTTGCGGGCGAGGCGGCCTTTGATGTCGGCGCCGGCGGAGAAGCAGCGGCCCGCGCCGGTGATGATGGCGACCCGGACATCCGGCAGGTCGTTGAGGCGGTCGATGGCGGCGATCATTTCCTCCATGAACTCGGTCGAGACGGCGTTGACCGGCGGCGCGTCCATGGTGACGACGGCGATGTGGTCGGAGATTTCGGTGCGGATCAGGGCCATGGCGTGGTTTCCTCGGTGATGGTTGGCGTCAGCCTGCCCCAGCCGGGCCGCCGGGGCGAGAGGGGGGCCGGGCGGGTGGTGAATTTCACCTCCCTGATATTGCGCCGGACGCTTGACCGCTCGGGTATCGGCGGGCGAGGCAGGGGCAACAGAGGAGGACACGACCATGAGCGGCTCTCTCGCGGGACGGGTGGCGCTGGTGACCGGCGCCGGCAACGGCATCGGCCAGGCGATCGCGCTGCGCTTCGCGGCCGAAGGGGCGATCGTCGGGGTGAATGACCTCAAGCCCGAATTCACCGCCCGCACCATGGCGCTGATCGCGGAGGCGGGCGGCGTCGCCGAGGATCTGCCGGGCGATGCGAGCCAGCGGGAGACCGTGCGGGAGCTGGTGCTTGGCCTGGCGGCGCGGCAAGGGCGGTTCGACATCATGGTCAATAACGCGGCATGGGTGCGCTATGGCGGCATCGAGACGATCACCGAGAAGACCTATGAGCGGATGACCGCGATCGGCTTTGGCGGTGTGGTGTGGGGCATTCAGGCGGCGGCGGAGGCGATGGGAGCGGACGGCGGGTCGATCATCAATATCGCCTCCTCCGCGGCGTTTCTCGGCATGCCCAACGCGCTGCTCTACTGCGGCATCAAGGCGGGGGTGACCGGACTGACCCGCTCGGCGGCCGTCGAGCTCGGGCCGCGCGGCATTCGGGTGACCGCGATCGCGCCCGGTTCGACCAAGACCGAGGCGGTGGCGGCGATGCTGACGCCTGAGATGGTGGAGAAGCGGACATCGCGCACGCCGCTGCGCCGGCTCGGAGAGGTGGGCGATATCGCAGATGCCGCGCTGTTCCTGGCCTCGGATGCCAGCCGCTACGTCAGCGGCAGCGTGCTGATGGTGGATGGCGGGATTACGCACGCCTTCGGGTAGCGGGTTTTTGTTTCTAATACGTAACAAATAAGGCGCGATAAGACGACTCGGACAGGCAGCTGATTCGCGATGGAGGCGCGCGCGCGGCGGCGCGCTGGGCGGTGTGAGCGCACGGGCGCGCAATGGCCGGCGTCCCGAGCGGCGCATCGGGGAACGCGCGCAGCGGACGCGGGGCGCGGATGATTGCGCGGGGGGCGCGGGTGGGGCGCCGGACCGCGCGGGACGGACTCCGGGCGCGGCTGCGGCGGGTCGCAGGTTTGGGCGCGGCGGTGCCGGTGGGAATAGTGGTGGTAGGGACGGGTGGCGGAGCGGTGGCGAGGCGGGCCATCAGGGCCGCGAAGTCCCGCGCGAACAGCAGCAGCTCGTCCCGCAGTGAGCGCACGAACGGCCAGAAGAGGCGCCGGCGCGGGAGCAGGGCGGCGATCCTCTCGATCATCGCGACGACAAGCTCCGCCAGACGCAGCGCGGGATGCGCGGCGGCCGGGTTGGGCTCAGAGAATGTCGTCTGATTGCTCATGTCGTCATTCCTACGACATGATACCTAGATATGCAAGTGATTTTTTCGGCTTTGGATACTTTTCTTTAGGCGCGGGTACCGGCGTGCTCCCTCAGCCCCGCCGCGCCTCGACCGCCTCGACCAGCATCGGCACCCCGATGACGCAGGCGTGGATGCCGAGATGGGCGGTCATTTGCAGGATTTGCAGGATCTCCTCCTTGGTCGCGCCCTCGCGCAGGGCGCGCGCGATGTGCAGCCGGGTACCGGCCGGGTTCTGGTGGGTGAGGCAGGCGTTGAGGCCGACGGCGATCAGGGCGCGCTCCTTCATCGACAGCGCGCCGGTGACTTCGGGGGCCGCCAGCAACGCGGTCATCACGTCGAAATAGGCGGGATGCAGGCGCAGGAGGTGCTCGCAATGGGGCGGCCAGTCGCCGAAGCGCCGGGTGTATTCGAGCTTGAGACGCTCCTGCTCGGCGGAGAGCGGGGTGGCGAGGAAGCCGGTATCGAGCCCGGCGGCCTGCAGCTCCTCGACCAGGATATCGACCCCCATGGTGACGCCTTCGAGACCCTGGGCGGTGGCGAGTTGCAGGGTCTCGATCACGTCATGCGCGCTGGCGCCGTGGGCGATGGCGAGGCGGGTGTGGATCTTGAGCCCCTCGCCGAACATGTGGGTGGAGGACGCATCGACGGCGACGTAGAGGAGTTCGCGCATGCGGGGGCTGAGCGGGCCCTGCGCGGCGGGCAGGGCGGCGTAGCGCAGATAGGTCTCGAGGAAGGCCTGGCTGTATTGCAGCAGCCCGTCATTGAAGGCGACCCAGTAGCCGCGCGCCTTGATGTAGTCCTCCTTGAATTTCTGCTGGGCGGGGGTGAGGTCCATGGGATCACACCTTTGCCTTCATCATGGCGGGATCCACCATCGGCACCGGGATGGAGCCGCCGCGGGTCTTGTCGGAATAGACGCCGCCGGCGTTGGAGTAGTCGAGCCCGGTTTCCATTTGCAGCTTGCGGCCGAGCGAAATCACCTCGGGGATATCCGCCGGCGCGAGGGGCGCCATGCGCGGCTTGCGGGCGAGGGCGGCGGCGACATAGGGGGCGAGCTCGGCGGCTTTTTTCGCCTCGCGCGCGGCCTCGCGGGCCTTGAACCAGGGCATCACGCCCTCGGCGAAGCGGTGCATCGATTCCTTGATGTGGTCGGTGCGGTTCTTGCCGCATTGCTGGATGAAAATCATCTGGTCGATGCCGGCCTCGCCGTATTGCTTGAGGTTGGCCAGCACTTCATCGGGGGTGCCGATGCAGGACTCGCCGGGGGTCGGCGGCATCTGGTCGCGCACCTTCTCATAGGCGTCCCAGACATTGGTGACGCTGGGCTTGTGGATGCCGAAAATGCCGTAATGCGCCAGCGAATAGCCGAAGAAGCGGAACCCATCGATGCCGCGGCGCATCGCTTCCTCGCGATCGGGGTGGACGGACATGCCGGCGAGGCAGGCGAAATTGGCGTTCACGGTGTGGCCGAGCGGCACGCATTCGTCCGACTTGATGATGGCGTAGTATTCCTTCACCCATTCGGCGGCCTGGGCGGGGGTGACGAAGCCGAAGACCAGCGCGCCCATGCCGTTACGCGCGGCGCGCAGAATGCTGTCGCGGCGCGAGCAGGCGAGCCACATCGGAGGGTGCGGGCGCTGGCGCGGCTTGGGCAGCACGTTGCGCGGCGGCATGGAGAAGAACTCGCCCTGGAAGCCGGGATAGGGCGACATCGTCATCATGTTGGCGATCTGCTCGGTCGCCTCGCGCCACATCGCGCCCTTTTTGGCCGGCTCGATGCCGAAGCCGGCCATCTCCATCAGCGAGCCCGATTCCCCCGAGCCCCATTCGACGCGGCCGCCGGAGACGAGATCGAGCATGCCGAGCCGCTCGGCGACGCGGGCGGGCTGGTTGTAGTTGGGCGCGGTGAGGCAGATGCCGTGGCCGAGGCGGATAGTCTTGGTGCGCTGCGAGCAGGCGGCGAGAAACACCTCGGGGGCGGAGGAGTGGGAGTATTCCTCGAGGAAATGATGCTCGACCTCCCAGGCGCAGTCGAAGCCGAGCTGGTCGGCGAGTTCGACCTGGTCGAGCGCTTCCTGCACGAGGTTGAACTCGCTGTCCTCGGTCCAGGGGCGGGGGAGCTGGTGTTCGTAGAAAATGCCGAATTTCATGGCCGCTTTCCTCGTTGTCTCGTGCTTGGCGCGCAGGGTGCGAAGCGGCGGCCGCGAAGTCAAAGCCCGGTTCGGGGCGCGGATAAATATCACGCCTGCGATTTTTCCGGCGACCTGCTAGAGTGACGCCAAACCGGCGGGGAGGAAGCATGCGCCGCGATCCGATCAAATCCGCCGCGCGGGTGCTGGAAGTGCTTGAGCTGTTCGCCGAGACGCGCGCGCCGCTGCGGCAGAAATACGTCGTCGAGCGGCTGGAATATCCACAATCCAGCACGACCGGGCTGCTGAAGAGCCTGGTGGCGCTGGGCTACCTCAATTACCACCGCGCCAGCCGCACCTACTTCCCGACCACCCGCGTCGCCGCGGTGGGGGACTGGATCAACCATTTCATCTACGGCTCCGGCCAGCTTATCGAGATGATGCAGCGCATCCACGACGCGACCGAGGAGACGGTGGCGCTGGTGTCGCAGAACGATTTGTTCATCCAGTATCTCCGGGTGATCGTGCCGGAGCATCCGCACAAGTATCCGGTGGCGGAGGGGGCGATGCGGCTGCTGACGCAGTCGAGCGCCGGGCTGGTGTTGCTGAGCCGCATGCCGGACCGCACGGTTGCCCGGCTGGTGCGCCATATCGACATCCACCCCGCGGCGCGGGGCAAGCGGGTGGATGTGCCGCGGCTGCTCGCGCTGCTGAACCGCATCCGCGCCACCGGACATTGCTTCATCTCCGGCATCCCCTTTCCCGAGGCGGCGACGATTTCGCTGCCGCTTCCGGACGCGCCGCACGGGATTCCGCTGGCGATCGGGGTGGGCGGCACGGTGGCGCGGATCACCGAAGGGCGGGCGCGGATTGTTGCCGTGATGCAGGAGGCGGTGGAGGCCTATCGGGCGACGATCGCCAGCGTGCCGGTGGCGGAGCCGGGCTGAAAATCACACCTGTGAAACTCGCGCGGGACGCCGCGGGGGCTCGCGGGCGACGGCGGCTTGGCCGAAACTCGGCCGCAGAAGGCCGTTGCACGGCCCCGCCAGTGTTTCGAGGGGAAACCGCATTATGCCGCATCGCCGCAGCTTCGCCCGCTCCTTGCTGCTTGCCAGCGCACTTACCGCCGTTGGCTTCGCCGCCGAGGCACAGCCGGTCAAGATCGCCATCATGGGCGATATGTCCGGCCCCTATGCCGATAATGGCGGCCCGGGCTCGGTGCTGGCGGCGACGATGGCGATCGAGGATTTCGGCAAGACCGTGCTGGGGCGGCCGATCGAGCTGGTGACGGGCGATGACCAGAACAAGCCGGATGTGGGTGTGGCGATGGCGCGCAAGTGGCTTGCCGAGGACAAGGTGGACGCGATCCTGACGTTCACCATCTCGCCGACCGCGCTGGCGGTGCAGCCGCTGATGACGGAGGCGAAGAAGCCGCATCTGATCGCCGGCTCCGGCTCGGCCGATCTGACCGGCAAGGCCTGCTCGCCGATGGCGATCAACTTCGTCTACGACACCTACGTGATGCCCAAGGCGATTTCGCGCGCTTTGGTGGGGGCCGGGAAGGACACGTGGTATTTCATCACCGTGGATTACGCCTTTGGTGCGGCGATGGAGGCGGCGGCGACGCAGTTCGTCAAGGAGGCCGGGGGCAAGGTGCTGGGCACCGCCAAGCATCCGCTCGGCACCACCGATTTCTCCACCCAGTTGCTGCAGGCCCAGGCCAGCGGCGCCAAGGTGATCACGCTGGCCAATGCCGGGGCGGATTTCAGCAACGCGGTGAAGCAGGCCGGGGAATTCAACATCACCAGCCGCGGCCAGGTGCTGGCCTCGACCGGCACCACCATCAACACCATTGTCGCTGTAGGCTTGCAGGCGGCGCAGGGCATGCAGTTCACCGTGCCGTTCTATTGGGACATGAACGACGAGACGCGTGCGTGGTCGCGCCGGTTCATGGCGCGCTTCGGCAACAAGGCGCCGACCTTCCTGCAATCCGGCGCCTATAGCGCGACCTGGCACTACCTCAACGCGATGAAGGCGGCGGGGACGACGGACGGCGAGAAGGTGATGGCGCAGATGAAGGCCACGCCGATCAATGATTTCCAGATGAAGAACATCCCGATCCGCGCCGATGGGCACGTGATGCGGCCGATGTATCTGGTCCAGGTGAAGACTCCCGCGGAATCGAAAGAGCCTTACGACGTCTATAAGATCACCGCGACGGTGGCGCCGGATGCGATCTGGCGGACGCCGGCGGAGGCTGGGTGCCCTTACGTGAAGGGATAGGAAGGAAGCATGTTCTTTTTGTGAACAAAAAGAACCAAAAAGACTTTTTGCTCCATTGTTGCCGTTGGCTTGGCTCGTGGGATGGTGTGGAGCGGTACGCGCCGGCGGAATAGGAGTTTTTTGCTTCTTTTTTTTCGAAAAAAGACGCGCTTACTTCCACCTAGCCCGGTAGAAGCGGGGGTTGTCGTCGGGCCAGGGCGTGAAATCGAGCTGGCGGGAGAAACCGTAGGTCTTCACGTAGGTGAACAGCGGCAGGAAATAGGCGCGCTCGGTGATGAGGCGGAAGGCCTGGGCGTAGAGGGTGCGGCGGCGCTCGGCATCGAGGATGCGCGCCCCCTCGGTGACCAGGGCGGTGACCTCGTCATCATACGCCATCGCGAAGCTGCCCTTGGTGTAGAAATAGCCGAGGAAAGCCGAGACGTCGTTCACCGCGAAGCCGCCCCAGCCGGCGAAGGCGAGCGGCAGCTTGCCCTGCTGGGCGAGCTGGATGACGGCGCCGGCCGACATGGTGTGGGTGCGCGCGGTGATGCCGGCGGCGGCGAGGTAGTTCTGGATGGCGCCGGTCCAGATCCCCGGGAGGTAGGAGTAGAGATCGAGCTCGACGCCATTGGCGAATCCGGCCTCGGCCAGCAAGGCGCGGGCTTTCGCGGGGTCATAGGCGTAGTGCACGCCGGCGGCCTGGTCGCAGCCGAATTCGCCGGGGAAGCAGGCGATGTTGAGCACGTGCGAGCCGCCGGGCATGAATTGCGCGGCCAGGGTTTCGCGGTCGATCGCGTGGGCGATCGCCTGGCGGACCTTGAGGTTGGTGAGCGGATTGCCGGCGCCGGAGCGGCCGGCGGCATCCATGTTGAGGTAGGTGACGCGCTGCACCTCGGCGCGCACGGCCTGCAGTGTGGGCAGGCGGGCGATGTTGTCGAACTGGTCGGCCGGGAAATCGGAGATCCAGTCGGCGCGGTTGCCGAGCAGCTCCGCCATTTCAGTGGTGACGTCGGCGACCTGATGGATGACGAGCCGGCGGATGGCGGGCCGCCCCTTGGGGCTGGCGGGGTAGTGGGCGTCGAAGCG
>CAIWAJ010000370.1:0-3433 GCA_903910565.1 uncultured Rhodospirillales bacterium | reverse complement strand
TTCGCGCGGGCCAACCACCCCTATACCCAGGCGCTGCTGGCGGAGGTGCCGCGGATCGATACCCGCAAGCGGCAGTTCACCGCCATCAAGGGCGAAATCCCCTCGCCGCTGAACCCGCCGCCCGGCTGCCATTTCCATCCCCGCTGCCCCGCCGCCATGGCCTTATGCCGCGCTCAGGCGCCGGTGTTGCGCGAGGTGGCGCCCAGCCATCGCAGCGCCTGCCACCTCAATGGATAGCGTGTCATTGTCGCTACAGCAGTGGGAAATTTGCCCACAAACATTACGCATTGGCGAATGGGGCTTGCCCGGCGCGGCCCTGCCCGGCAGTTTCCGCCGACATGACCGGACCACCGCCCGCGAAACCGCTCTCTTTGCCCCATCGGCTCTGGCGCCTTCTCCCCGCCGAGCCGCGACGGCGGCTATTCTCCGCGCTGACCAGCGCCATCGCGCCACGCCCGGACCGCCAACCTCCGCCCGCAACTGGCGGCATCGCCATTGTCGGCGAGCTCTCGCGCACCTCCGGCCTCGGCGAATCCGCGCGCCTGACGCGCCGCGCGGCGGAAGCGCTGGGCCTGCGCACCTGGAGTCTCGATATCGACGACCCGAAACCGCTCGATATTCCCGCCGGCGTGCCACTCCTCATCCACGTGAACCCGCCAACCCTGCCGCTGGCGCTGCTCCGCCTGCCCCGCGGCCTGCTGCGCGGGCGAAGGGTGATCGGTCATTGGGCCTGGGAGCTGCCGGTCATGCCGCCCGCCTGGCGCGGCGGCCTTGCCTTCGTGCATGAAATCTGGGGCATTTCCACCTTCACTGCCGATGCCATCCGCACCCTGCTGCCCGCCGGAAGCACGCTTCCGGTCCGCGCCGTGCCGATCCCCGTCGCCGTCGCCCCGCCCCGCCCCTCCGGGCTGACCCGGGCCGACTTCGGCCTGCCGGACGGGGCCGTGGTGGTGCTGACCTCCTTCAACCTCGCCTCCTCGCGCGTGCGCAAAAACCCCGACGGCGCCATCGCCGCCTTCCGCCGTGCCTTTGCCGACCGGGACGACCGGATTCTGGTGCTGAAAATCGGCAATCCCGGCCATTTCCCCGAGGATTTCGCCGCCATTGCGGCCGCCGCGCGGGCTCCCAACATCCGCGTGTTGACCGAAACCCTATCCGCCGCCGACACCCATGCTCTGACCGCCTGCGCCGATATCGTGCTGTCGCTGCACCGCTCCGAGGGTTTCGGCCTGGTGCCCGCCGAGGCGATGCTGCTGGGGGTGCCGGTGGTCGCGACGGGATGGTCGGCCAATCTGGACTTCATGGACGCGGAGTCGGCTGCCCTGGTCCCCTACACCCTGATCCCGGCGCGGGACCCCCGCGGCGTGTTCGAGGCGCCGGGGGCCGTCTGGGCCGAGCCGGACATCGACGCCGCGGCCGCCGCGCTGGTGCGCCTGGCCGATGACCGGGCCGGCCGTATCGCCCTCGGCGCGCGCGGCAAGGCGATGGCGCAGGCCCGCCTCGGCATCTCCGCCCTGCGCGATGCCATCGCCGGGCTCGGGCTCGAGATCGCGCCATGAGGGTCCTGGTGTGGCAATGGGGCCGCAAGGGAGCCGGGCCCCGCTACGCGGCCGCGCTTGCGGCGAGCCTGGCGACGGTACCCGGCACCTCGTCCGCCCTGTCGCTCTCCTCCAGCGCGGAGATCCTGCAAGGCGAGGACGCGCCGGACTGTGCGCTGCCGTTCCGCACCTATGGCGGCATCACGAGTTTCCTTGTCCGCTTCGCCAGCATCCCGTTCGCGCTGCCCGGCCTCTTCCGCCGCCTGCGCGCCCTCGCCCCGGATGTCGCGATCTGCGCAATGCCGGCGGCGCTCGACATCGCGATGGTGCTCGCCCTGCGCTGGGTCGGCGTCCCGTTCCACGTCGTTGTGCATGACGCCGACGCCCATCCCGGCGACCGCATTCCCGTGCAGATGATCCTGCAGCACCGCTTGATCCGGAGCGCCGACGGCGTGATCGCGCTCAGCGCCCATGTCGCGGCGCGGCTGCGCGCAATCGGCCTGCCGAGGCACCAAAAGCTGGTGCTGACCGAGCTGCCGCCGCTCATGTTCGGCACCCCGCCGGCGCCGCCCGGCACCCATGGCGGACGGCTGCGACTGCTGAGCTTCGGGCGATTGCTGCCCTATAAGGGGCTCGGCCTGCTGGCGGACGCCATGCACGCCCTCGGCCCGCGCGACGATGTGGAGCTGCGCGTGGTCGGCCAGGGGCCGCCCTCTCCCGAGCTTGAGGCCCTGGCCCGGCTGCCCCATGTCACGGTCGAAAACCGCTGGGTGCCCGAGGGGGAGGTCGGCGCGCTGCTCGCCTGGTCCGACGCGCTGGTGTTGTCACACACCGAGGCCAGCCAGTCCGGCGTGGCGGCCGTGGCGATCGCAGCGCGGCGCTTCGTGGTGGCCACCAGCGTGGGCGGCATTATCGAGCAACTGCGCGACGAGCCGCTGGCCCGGCTCTGCGCGCCGGACGCCCCGGCGCTGGCCGGCGCCATTGCCGGGCTGATCAGCGACCCGCCCCGCGAGACCGGCCACAAAGACCCCAGCGCAGTGTGGCACGACGTGGCCACGCGCCTGGTGCAAGACCTCGGCTGACACGGCGCCTCAACGCCAGCGGATCGCCGGCCGCCAGCCCAGCACGTCCCGCGCCACATCGCAGCGCACCAGCGCCGTCACCTCCTCCGGCCCGCGCCACGGGATATGCGGCAGCAGCCGCGCCGCCATCTCCCGCGCCCCCTCGTCGGAGGCCATGTCATCGGCGATCACCAGGGCGGTGACGTGGCCGGGATCAGGGCAGGTCAGCGCGCAGAGCACGGACTCGGCGAGGTCCCGCACGTCGTTCCAGGCGCCGTATTCCCAGAACGGCGTCCACTCCGCCGCCGGATCGGCCGCGCGTTTCGCCAGTTCCTCGGCCTTCTTGCGCGCATCGCACACCCAGGGCGGGCGGATGCAGATGGTGGAGATGCCGGTATTGAGGGTGAAGCAGCGGCACATCTCCTCGCCGAGGCGCTTGGAGATGCCGTAGGCGTTGGTGGCGCGCGGCGGGTGGGCGTCGTCGATCGGCAGATAGTCCGGCACGCCATGGCCGCTGAAAATGCCGAGCGCGTTGACGCTGCTGAAATTGATCACTCGCCCGGCGCCGACGGCCTTCGCGGCCTGCAGCACGTTCCAGGTGCCGGTAACATTGGCGGTCATGATATCCGCCTCGGTCTCGCCGGGGCGGCCAAGCAGGGCGGCGAGATGGACAATGGCGTCGCAGCCCTGAGCCGCGGCGGTGAGGGCGGTGGCATCGATTATGTCGTGCCCGTCCGCGTGGTCATACCCCACAACGGCGACGCCCGCCGCCGTGTGGCGACGGGCAACGACGCTGCCGATCAATCCCTTGTCGCCGGTGATGAGAACTTTCAT
>CAIWAJ010000369.1:0-2887 GCA_903910565.1 uncultured Rhodospirillales bacterium | reverse complement strand
CGCATCCATGCGCTGTGCCAGGCCGCCGGCGCCAAGGTCGTCATCTCGCACCAGCAGAAATACGGCCCCCATTTCCAGCGCGTGAAGGAAATCGTCGATGCCGGCGAGATCGGCGAGGTAACCAAGATCCACGCCACCGCGCGCGCCTGGCTCAGCCAGCTCGGCACCCATTTGATGCACTACATGCTATGGTTCAACAATTTCAGCCCGGTCAGCTGGATCAGCGGCCATGCCGAGGGCACCGGCATGCTCGCCGACACCCACCCCTCCGCCGACTTCGTATTCGGCACCATGGAATTCGCCAACGGCGTGCGCGGCGTCATCGAATGCGGGGCGCATGCGCCGCATTTCGTGCCCGGTGACAACAAGCTCGGCACCCTGCCGTTCTGGACCGACAGCTCCATCACCATCCACGGCACCCACGGCTACGCCCGCGTCGTCACCGGGAATGGCTGGCAGGCGGTGACGCGCTCCTCCGGCGGCGAGGTGCTGAGCGGGCCCGGCAACTTCGACCCCGGTTACGAGCAGCCGCTCTACATCCGCGAACTCGCCGAATGGCTCGATGGCAGCAACACCAGCCATAGCTGCAACGGCGACATCACCTATCACGGCTTCGAGGCGACCATGGCGCTCTACATCAGCAGCCTTGAGCGCCGCCGCGTGCACCTGCCGCTCGAGACCATCCCGCAGGACTCGCTGATCGCCCGCCTGCGCGCGACCCTGCCCCCATCCGAGGAGTATGCCGGACAATGATCAGACTTGGTGGATATGGCGTTCCCGTCGCCTCGGAGGATCCCGGCGACATCGCCCGCGCCCATGTCGCCTTCGGCTATCGCGCGGCCTATTGCCCGGAGGTGTCGATCAACGACACCGACCGTATTCAGGCGATCCGCGATGCCTTCGCCGCGGCGGACGTGGAAATCGCCGAAGTTGCCGCCTGGGGCGGGGTGGTGATGCCCGACCCGGCCGCCCGCAAGGCCGCCCGCGCCCGCGTGGCCGAGCGCCTGGCGGTGGCCGACGAGGTCGGTGCCCGGTGCGCCATCACCTATATCGGCACCCTCGGCGATGATTCCGACTATGGCCCGCACCCCGACAACCTCGCCCGCAAGGGCTTCGACGCCTTCGTCGAGGCCGCGCGCGAGATCATCGATGCGGTGAAGCCGAAGCGGGCGAAATTTACGCTGGAGATGATGCAGTGGCTGCTACCCGATAGCCCCGAGGTGTATCGCGACCTCATCCGCGCCATCGACCGCCCAGCCTTCGCCGCGCACCTGGACCCAGTGAACCTGATCGTCTCGCCACGCCAGTTCTACGACACGACCGAGCTGATCAACCGCTGCGTCAGCGTCCTCGGCCCCTGGATCATCAGCGCGCACGCGAAGGACATCACGCTGCGCGGCAAATTGTCGCTCCACTTCGACGAGGTCATCCCCGGCCAGGGTGGGCTCGACTACGCCACCTATCTGCGCAGCCTGGATCGCAGCCTCCCCGGCGTGCCGCTGATGCTCGAGCACCTCAAGCCCGAGGAATATCCCGAGGCGCGGGACTTCGTGCGCCGGACGGGACGGAGCCTCGGGATCGATATTTGACGGCTGGCGCCTGAGCGCGCGGCAGAGCCGCCGGCAACGCCTCTACATCTTGGCGCCTGGTGCGCCGAGAAGGCGGGATACCTGGGCCGCCGTTGCCGCGACCATGGCACGCAGAGCCTTCATCCTGGTCGGCCTGAGCCGGGAAGCCGGACCCGAGACGCCGAGGGCGGCGACGACACGACCATGGGCGCCGAAGACTGGCGCGGCCACGCTCGCGATCCCTTCGCGGAATTCCGCCAGGGTTGTCGCAATCCCTTCTTTGCGAATGCGGGCGAGTTCCGCCTCCAAGACCGCCGGGTTGGTGATGGTGCGAGGCGTGAAGGGGTGCAGATCGCCATTCACTGAAGCCTGCACCGCGGCGTCGGCGTATGCGAGCAACACCTTGCCGGTACCGGTGCAATGCAGCGGATACTGGCCACCGATCTGGTTATAGGCGCGAAAATAGACGTCGGTCTCGACGCGATCGACATAGACCATGTAACGACCATCGAGCACCGACAGATTGGCGGTCTCTTTTGCCTCGGCCATGAGGCGGGCGAGATGCGGGGCGGCGATGGCCTTGACGTCGAGCCTGGCGACGGTGCGGGCGCCGAGGCGCCAGAGCTTGAGGGTGGCCTCGTATCCGCCGCGCTGGCCGACGGGCCTGGCGAAATCGGTCGCGACCAGGGCCTGCAACAGCCGGTGCGCGTTGGAGGGCGTAATGCCCATGGCGCGGGCAAGCTGGGTCACGCCCACCGGCCCATCGCTCTGGGCGAGGAAGTCGAGCGCCGCCAGTCCTTTGAGAAAGCTCTTGTCCACGGTCCCTTCTCGCGTACCGGCACCGGTGTCGCCAAGCGCTACGTGACGAGTTGCTTGACGCCGGGGATCGCGACCCGATAGGTTTTCTGAAATGAGATATATATTTCTAGAATATGGAAAACACGAGGAGCGTCGCCCATGACCCCTGTCATCTCCCGCAGCGCCTGGCTGCGGAGCGACGTCGAGGCCGACACCTCCTGGCTGTTCCAGCTCACCCCACGGTGGATCGACGAGATCGACGCCGCGGTGGTGAACCTCCGCCGCATCGGCGCCACGCTCGACAGCATGACCCGCGATGACTTTCCGCTGCCCACGCTTGCGCCCGAACTCGCCAGGCGCATGTGGGGCGAGGTTTGCACCGGCCGTGGCTTCAACGTCATGCGCGGGCTGCCGATCGTGAAATACAGCGACACCGAGGCGGCGATGATCGTCTGGGGCCTTGGCCAGCATCTCGGCCAGGGGGTCTCGCAGAACGCCGCCGGGGACAAGCTCGGTCACGT
>CAIWAJ010000368.1:0-4422 GCA_903910565.1 uncultured Rhodospirillales bacterium | reverse complement strand
TGGAACGAGCAGATCGGCAACCACAACTCGCTGATGCTGCCACAGCGCACGCCTGACGAGAAACCCACCTTCCTCATCAACGCCCGCGGCTGGCGCTTCGAGGAACTGACCGCCTCCAACCTCATCGTCTGCGACCTCGACGGCAACGTCATCCGCGGCAAGGGGGAACTGCGCAAGGTCGCCTTCCACATCCATGCCCGCATTCACGTCCGCAACCCCGCCGCCGCCTGCGTTCTGCATGTCCATCCGCAGTATCTTACCGCGCTTTCTATGCTGCAGAACCCGGAGATGGCGCTCGCCCATCACAACAACCTGGTGCTGAACGATCGCGTCGTGGTCGACATGCAGGGCGACGAGCCGGTCGACGACAACTCCGAAGGCGACCGCATCGCCGACCTGATGGGCAACAAGACCATCATGATCATGGCCAGCCACGGCGTCACCGTTGTCGGCCCCACCGTGCATGACGCGTTCGACGAACTGTTCAGCACCGAGCGGACCGTGATGTACCAGATCACCGCCATGTCCACCGGCCAGACGCTGCGCCGCCTGCCCGAGCGCCTGCGCCGGCACAACAACGGCCCGCGCAGCAGCCACGCCGATGCCCGCCTCCACCTCGACGCCTGGCGCCGCATCCTCGACAAGCAGGAACCGGAATATGCAACCTGATCCCGCGGACTTTCTCGCCGCAAGCCGGATGATCGATTTCGATCACCCGGCCGTCGCCGCCAAGGCCGCGGAGCTGCGCGGCACGAGCGACGACCCGGTCGCGATCACCGCCGCCTGTTTCGCCTTCGTCCGCGATGCCATCCCGCATTCCGTGGACATCCAGGCCGAGGTGGTGCCCTGCACCGCCTCCGAGGTTCTGGCGGCCGGCACCGGCTATTGCTACGCCAAGAGCCACCTGCTGGCCGCCCTGCTGCGCGCCAACGCGATCCCCACCGCCCTGGTCTATCAGCGCCTCTCGCTCGATGACATCGGCCCGCCCTTCATCCTGCACGGGTTGAACGCCGTGCATTTGCCCGGCATCGGCTGGCATCGCATCGATGCCCGCGGCAACAAGCCGGGCCTCGAGACGGTGTTCGATCCCGCTCAGGAATCCCTCGCCTACCCCCCGCGCCTCCCCGGCGAAGAGACCCTCCCCGGCCTCTACGCCGAGCCCCTTCCGGTCGTCGAAGCCGCCCTCACCGACGCGCCGGGCTGGCGGACGGTGATCGAACGGCGGCCGGATATCGAACCGGAGACCGCATGACCGACTGACCGCGCCGGATCAGGCGCCCCCCGGGGTCAGCCGCTCGCGCGCCTCCACGGCGACAGCCACCATCCGGTCCACCTGCGCGTCGCTGTGATCGGCCATCACCTGCAACCGCCAGCGCGAGTTCTGCCGGCTGACCGCGGGGTGCTCGACCAGATTGACCAGCGCGCCCGCCCCCAGCGCCGCGCGTGTCATCAAGCGCGCATGCGCCACCGCCCCCAGCCGCACCGGCACAATCGCGCTCGGCTGGCCCAGCACCTCGAAGCCCCGCGCCGCCAGCCCCTCGCGCAGGCGCCGCGTATTACGCATCAGCCGCCGCCGCCGCTCCGCCCCCTCCGGCGCGCGCACCACATCGAGCGCCGCCCCCACCACGCTCGCCTGCACCGGCGAGAGCGCGTTCGAGAACAGCAGCGGAAAGGCGAAGGCCCGCAACGCCTGGCGCAGCCCGACCGCGTTGGAGGCAACGAACCCGCCATTTGAGGCGAAGCTCTTGGAGAACGACCCCATCACCACATCCACCTCGCCGACCATCCCCTGCGCGCCGAGAAACCCCAGCCCGCCCTCCCCGATCGCCCCGAGATCATGCGCCACATCGACGAGCAGCGTCGCCCCGTACTGCCGGCAAGCCGCCTGCAAACCCTTCACGTCGGGCACGGTCGAATCCATCGAGAACAGCGTTTCCGTCACCACCAGCACGCCGGCGGTGGCATCGCGCGCCCGAATGCGCGCGAGGCGCTGCACCACCGAGTCCAGGTTGCAATTGGGCACCCGATGGATGTTGCGCGTCGCGTTCACCGCACCCTCCTGCAGGCACGCATGGGCCAGCGCGTCGAGCACGATATGGTCGGTTTCGCGCACCAACGCGCGGATCACGCCATACCCCGCCGCCCAACCAGTCGGGAACACCGCCACCTCGCGGCAGGACAGCAGCTCGCCGAGCCGCTCCTCCAGCACCATCAGCGGCGCGCTGCCGCCCTGGAGCACGATCGACCCCGCGCTATGCACGCCCCAGCGCGCGATCGCCTCCTGCCCCGCGGCGCAGATCGCGGGATGCGAGGCCAGCGAGAGGTAGTCCTGTGACGCGAAATTCACCCCCACCAGCCGTTCGCCGGCGCCGTTCACCACCGCGCATTCCGGCCCGATCCGGCTGATCGAACTGCGCGAATAGGGGTCGAGCCCGGCCGCCATCCTCGCGTCCCAGAACCGCTGATGCCCGCCCCAGCGCGCCAATAAATCCGCCCCGGTCGTCACCAGATAATCCGACGCCAAACCGGTCAGTTCGGGCCCGCCGGGGTCGGCGGGGTGAAAATCGTCCATGGGCAGTCTCCACGACACAGTGGCCCCACGCTGAACCTTGCCCGTTGGCGTTACGTCGGCGATGCGTTACCGTTTCGTGAGCGCCGGTCAGGGGGACGCTTGCCATGCAGCAACGGGCCTGTTCACAATTTGGTGACGAGATGGGCAGGGGCCACCGAACATGCGCGGCGCGAGCGACTCTCCATGACACTGGTCCGTCCCCGGCATGAGCTGGATTGGCCGAAGGTGACCCCGGAGCGCAGCAAGCTCGCCATCGATGTGCTCGGCGGCCTCGCGCTTTCGGTCGATGGCGCGCGCGTCTCGCTCGGCAACAAGAAGGGCCGCGCCCTGCTGGCCTACCTCGCCCTCGAAAAGCGCCGCGCCTTGCCGCGCGACGCCGCCGCCATGCTGTTCTGGAGCGAGTCGACCGAACATCACGCCGACACCTCCCTGCGCCAGTCCCTGCTCGACATCCGCCGCGCCCTCCTGCCGCACGAGCTGAACCCCCTCCCCCCCGGCCAGAGCGACCTGGCGCTCGACCACGCCCGCATCGAACTCGATCTCGACCGCGCCTTCACCGCGATCGCCCTCGGCCGCGTGCCGGCCGGGTTGATGGCAGTCGACCAGATGCTGGCCGGCTGCGAGGGCATCAGCCGGGCATTCGACCAATGGCTGCAAACCCAGCGCCAGAACGCCCGCGGCGCCGTGATCCGCGCCCTCGAGCGCGCCAGCGAAGACACCGCTCTGCCCCCCGCACAGCGCCGCCGCCTGGCCAAGGCCGCCCTCGAACTCGACGACATCAACGAGGCCGCCTGCCGCACCGTAATGCGCCTGGCCGCCGAAGCCGGCGAAAGCGGCGCGGCGATCCGCGCCTATGACGCCCTTTACGCGGCCCTCGGCACCCAGCTCGACATGGAACCTTCCGAGCCGACCCGGGCCTTGGTGGCGGCGATCAAGCTTGAGCAGGTCGGCGCCAGGTCCGCCCCCGCGCCACGTCGGGCGGCGGCCGCAACCGACGGCCCGCCGATCGTCGCGATCCTTCCGCTCCGCCACGCCGGCCACGCAACAGAGGCAACCGTGGCGGAGTGCATTCAGGAAGGCGTCGTGCGCGTCCTCGCCGGCTTCCGCGAGCCGGCGGTGATTTCGTGGAACTCCAGCCGGGCCATTTCCGCCGACGAGAACAGCACCGAGGCGGCGCGCCGGCTCGGGGCCGGCTACCTGGTCGGTGGCAGTCTGCACCAATCCGGCGGCAACCACCGCGTCGCGATCGAGCTGGTCGATCTGGGATCGGGCGGCACACTGGCAACTCCGGTGTTCGATGCCGAGGCAATGCATCTGTTCGACATTCAGGACCGCATCGCCGCCGCCATTGGCCACACGCTGGCGCCGCACATCAACGCGAGCGAATTGCGCCGCAGCCGGACGCAGCGGACGGAGGATCTCGGCGACTACCACCTGATGCTGCGTGCCCGGGCACTGATGAACCAGTTGGAACCGGTCAGTTTCGCGGAGGCCGGGATGCTCCTGCAAACCGCCGCCGCCCGCAGCGGCTTCGGCAGCTTGTTTGCGACACTGGCCGATTGGCACAGCCTGCGCATTTTCCAGGGTTTGTCGCCGGATCGGGGCGCCGATACCGGCGCCATGTTCGCCGCCCTGCGCCAGGCCCGCGCGCAGGACCCTGGCCACCCCCGGGCCAAGGCGCAGCTCGGCCACAACCTGACGATTACCGCGGCTCGGCACGATGAAGCGCTCGGCCTGTTCGCCGAGGCGCTGGCCGATGCGCCGAGCGACGCCGAAGTTCAGGGCTGGAGCACGCCGACGCTGGTGTATTCCGGCCAGGCGGCGGAGGCGGTCCGCCGGGCCGAATGGGC
>CAIWAJ010000367.1:0-3814 GCA_903910565.1 uncultured Rhodospirillales bacterium | reverse complement strand
GCCGATCCTCGACTTCCTCAAGCGCTGGGCGGCACTGGGCACCGCGGTCGTCATCGTCGAGCAGCAGATCGACAGCGCCCTGGCCGTGGCCGATCGCGCCGTCATCATGGAACGCGGCGAAATCCGCCTTACCGGCACCGCCGCCGAACTCCGCCAGGACAAGCGCGTGCAGGCCATCTATCTCGGGCTCGACGAAGAGGACACGCCATGACACTCGAAGACCGCCTGCGCGCCGTCGAAGACCGCGATTCCATCCGCGCCCTCAAAGCCTTCTACGCCAAATGCGCCGACGACAAATACACCGACGATCACCACCGCAAGCCCCAGGCCGAGATCGACGCCATCACCCGCCGCCAGGTCGAAGCCACCTTCACCCCCGACGCGGTATGGGACGGCGGCCCCCAGTTCGGCACCCGCGAAGGCCGCGAGGCGATCTACAACCACCTCCGCGCCGGCGGCTGGAACTTCTCGCTGCACTACTTCGTCAGCCCCGTCATCACGCTCAACGGCGATACCGCCACCGGCTCCTGGATGCTGTGGCAGCCCTGCACCCTCACCAAGGACAACCGCGCCATGCTGATGTCCGCCACCACCGATGACCAATACGTCCGCACCGCCGAGGGCTGGCGGATGACCCGCATGCGCTTCACCCTCAAATTCATCACGCCCTTCGATCGGCCATGGTCGCAGGGCCGCAACGCGACTTTTACGGGGTGAAGGAAGCGCTTCTTTTTTGAAAAAAGAAACAAAAAACTTCCATTCCCTTGCCGAGTACCGCTCCCACCTGTCCGCGGGGCGTACGCCAACGGCATGGATGGACCGAAAAGTTTTTTTGGTTCTTTTTGTTCACAAAAAGAACACCCGTCCCTTAATCCTGCCCATGGAGAAGATCATGCGCCTGAAATCCCGCCGCATCCTCGTCACCGGCGCCGCCTCCGGCATCGGCCGGGCCATCGCCGCGATGTTCATCGCCGAGGGCGCGGGGGTGGCGATGCTGGATCGCGATGCCGGCCGGCTCGAGGCCGAGGCGACGAAGCTCGGCGCCCCCTCCTTCGCGTGTGACGTCTCGGACGAAGCCCAGGTCAACGCCGCCGTCGCCGCCGCGGCCAAATCCCTTGGCGGGCTCGATGGCGTGGTCAACAGCGCCGGCATCGACCTCATGCGCCCCTTCGGCGACATGTCCCTCACGGATTGGCGCCGCATCATGGCGGTCGATCTCGACGGCCCCTTCCTCGTCTGCGCCGCCGCCCTGCCCGAGCTCCGCCGCGCCGGCGCCGCCACCATCGTCAACATCGCCTCCGGCGCAGCCCTCCGCCCGCTGGAAAACCGCACCGCCTACTGCGCCGCCAAGGCGGGGCTGGTGATGTTCAGCAAGACGCTGGCCGTCGATCTCGCGCCCGACCACATCCGCGTCAACGCCATCTGCCCCGGCATCATCGATACCCCCCTCTTCCGCACCTCCTTCGAACAGGCGGAAAACCCCGAGGCGGAACTCGCCAAGATCATGGACCGCTACCTCATCAAGCGCGCCGGCCTGCCCGATGACATCGCGTCGACCGCCCTCTTCCTCACCAGCCCCGAGTCCGCCTTCATGACGGGGTCGGCGATTGCGGTGGATGGCGGGCGGGTGTTTCATTAAAGGAACAAATTCGGCTTGTGAACAAGAAGCACCAATACTCCGTTCGCATGACAATCCGAATTTTCGGGTCGCGTTGATGCCATGAAGCGTGGAATCGAAAACGGAAGTGTGCAGCAGCAAGAATGTTCTTTTTGTGAACAAAAAGAACCAAAAAAACTTTTCACTCCATCGTTGCCGTTGGCGTGACTCCCGGGATGGTGGGAGCGGTACATGCCATTGGAATAAAAATTTTTTGCTTCTTTTTTTCAAAAAAGCAGCACTTGCTTCCCTTGATTTTGCGCCAGCCGGGAACTCCTGTAACCTCCGCCACTCAACCCAGACAGCAGGAATCCCCCCCATGAGCGACGCCAAGCTCGGCCCCAAGCAGGCCCAATGGATCATCGACCATGCCGACCGCTACCTCTCCAGCGGCGGCACTGACGGCCACATCTACAAGATGAAGCCGGCCGGCGGGGAAGAGATGGAAGTCCCCTCGCTGCTGCTCACCACCACCGGGCGCAAGTCGGGCGAGAAGTTCATCTTCCCGCTGTTCTACGGCATGTCCGGCAACAGCTACATCATCGTCGCCTCCAAGGGCGGCGCGCCGAAGCACCCCAGCTGGTATCTCAACCTCGTCGCCAACCCCGAGGTCGAAGTCCAGGTCGGCACCCAGAAGATCCGCGCCAAGGCCCGCACCGTGACCGGCCCGGAGCGCGCCGCCCTGTGGGAAATCGCCATCAAGTTCTGGCCGCCCTACGTCGCCTATCAGGAAAAAGCCGGCGATCGCGAAATCCCCGTCGTGGTGCTCGACCCGATCGCCTGACCCTCTCATCCATCGTTGGACGTTGATATGACCGAGACGCTTTTCTCGCCGCTGAAACTCGGCGCCGTCACGCTGCAACACCGCATCGTGCTCGCGCCGCTGACCCGCATGCGCGCCGCCGGCAATGTGCCGGGGCCGGTGAACGCCGAATACTACGCCCAGCGCAGCACGCCAGGCGGCCTGCTGATCGCCGAGGCCACCCCGGTCTCCTGGCAGGGCCACGGCCACCCCAACGTCCCCGGCATCCACACGGCCGAGCAGATCGCCGGCTGGAAAACCGTAACCGACGCCGTGCACGCCAAGGGCGGCGTCATCTACCTCCAGCTCTGGCACACCGGCCGGGTCTCCCACTCCAGCCACCAGAAGGATGGCGGCCTCCCCGTCGGCCCCTCGGCGATCAAGGCCGATGGCATGACCATCAGCGCCGAGTTCAAGCCGGTCCCCTATGAGACGCCGCGCGCGCTCGACATTGCGGAAATCCCCGGCATCGTCGCCAGCTTCCGCCAGGCCGCCGCCAACGCCATCGCCGCGGGGTTCGACGGCGTCGAAATCCACGGCGCCAACGGCTACCTGCTCGAACAGTTCCTCTATTCCCGCAGCAACACCCGCACCGACGCCTATGGCGGCGCGATCGAGAACCGCAGCCGGCTGCACCTCGAAATCACCGACGCCGTGGTCGCCGAAATCGGCGCCGCCCGCACCGGCATCCGCCTCTCCCCCTGGGGCATCGCCAATGACAGCTTCGAGGACGATCCGGTGCCGCTGTTCACCTACCTCGTCGCCGAGCTCGCCAAGCGAGACCTCGTCTACCTCCACTTCATCGAGCCCCGGTCGAGCGGCACCGGCAAGGCCGACATCTTCCGCGGCGACCAGCCCTCCGCGGCCGGCACCTTCCGCAAGCTGTGGCCCAACGTGCTGATCGACGCCGGCGGCTTCACCCGCGAAACCGCGCCCGAAGCGGTGGAAAGCGGCCGGGCGGACGCGGTCGCCTTCGGCCGTTTCTTCATCTCCAACCCCGACCTGGTCAACCGCATCCGCGTCGCCGCCGCGTTCACCCCATATAACCGCGCGACCTTCTATGGCGGCGGTGTGGAGGGATATACCGACTATCCCGTGTTTGCCGGGTAAGGCGGGAACGGTGTTCTTTTTTTGAACCAAAAGAACCAATACTCCGCTCACGGAACAATCCGAAAACCAGGCGCGAAGTGAAGGAAGCGCTTCTTTTTTGAAAAAAGAAGCAAAAAACTTCTATTCCAATGCCTTGTACCGCTTCGGCCGTCTCGGGGAGGCAAGCCAGCGGCGACGATGGAGTGAAAAGTTTTGGCTCTATTCTCGTATTCTATGCGTAGGTCTGAATTGCGGCGTTGAGACAT
>CAIWAJ010000366.1:0-4566 GCA_903910565.1 uncultured Rhodospirillales bacterium | reverse complement strand
TGCAGGTGCGCACCCAGCCGGAGACGGCGCGGGCGAGGCCCTCGGTATCGGCGGTCAGCGGGGCATCGAGCGGGCGGTGATAGGTCGCCTGGTCGCCCACGCAGTTCACCATCATGGTGTTGGCGCGGCGGCCGTTGTGCAGATTTGCCCAGCCATTGGCGAGGCCGGGGCCGCAATGCAGCAGGGTGGCGGCGGGCTTGCCGGCGATGCGGGCATAGCCATCGGCGGCGCCGGTGACGATGTTCTCCTGCAGGCCGAGGATGCAGCGCATGCCGGCCACACGGTCCAGCGCGGCGACGAAATGCATCTCGGAGGTGCCGGGATTGGCGAAGCACGTATCGATGCCGCTGGCGAGCAGCGTGTGGACTAGGCTTTCCGCCCCGTTCATGGACATTCCGAACCCCTCTTGTATACGCAAAGCATGAAACTGCATGGCTCGGAGAGCCGTTGCAACCCGGGGGGACCGCGCCGCAGCCATGACCACCATCCTGTATCCTGAGCGGCTTTACGAGAATGACTGGGTCGAACGCGAGGTCTATGGCCGCAAGGCGACCATCCGCGTCGCCGGCGTGAGCGCCATGGCCGACCTCGCGGCGGCCGACTGCGCCGAGGCCGAGGGGCTTTGCGTCCATGGCATGCGCGTCACCGCCGCCGATATCGCGCGTTTTCCGCGCCTGCGGGTGATCGTGCGCATGGGCGTCGGCTATGACGGGGTGGACCGGATGGCGGCGGCGGCGCGTAGCATCATGGTCTGCAACGTGCCGGATTACGGCACCACGGAGGTGGCCGACCACGCGATGGCCATGGTGCTGGCGCTCCGGCGCGGGCTCGCCCTGCATCACGATCTCCAGCGCGGGCCGGAGCCCGGCTGGAAGGCGATCACCACGCCGCTGATCCGGCGGTCCAGCGTGCAGACCTTCGGCATCATTGGCCTCGGTCGCATCGGCACCGCGGTGGCGCTGCGGGCCAAGGCGTTCGGCTTCAACGTGGTGTTTTTCGACCCCCACCGCCCCAATGGCAGCGAACTGGCACTCGCCATTACCCGGGCAAAGACGTTGCAGGCATTGCTGCTGAAATCCGACGTGCTTTCCATCCATGCTCCGAACACGCCTGAGACTCGCAACATGCTCGGCCTCGCCGAGTTGTCCGTGCTGCCTTTTGGCGCGGTGGTGGTGAACACCGCGCGCGGCCCGATTCTCGATATCGACGCGCTGGGCGCCCTGTTGAAGGAAGGTCATATCGCCGGTGCTGGGCTCGATGTTTTGCCGGTCGAACCGCCCGTCGAACCCCTGCCGGAGTTGCTGCGGGCCTATCGCGCGCGGGAGGAGTGGCTCACCGGCCGGCTGATCGTCACCCCGCATTCCGCCTTCCACACGCCCGAGGCCTGGGAGGACATCCGGCGCAAATCGGCGGAGACAATGGCCGCGGCGCTGATCCACGGCCGGCCGCAGAACGTCATCTCCCCCGAGATGCCCTGACCCTGCGCCCCTAGTGTGCGCCGAGCCGCGTCAGCGCCGCGCGCATATGCGGCGGCACCGGGGCTTCTGCGGTGACGGGCGGGTCGAGAGCCAGGCGGATCGACCGGGCCAGCAACATCAGCTTTCCGCCACCGGCGCCATAGATCGGGTCGCCCAGGATCGGGCAGCCGAGCGCGGCGCAGTGGGCGCGGACCTGGTGGGTGCGGCCGGTGCGGGGGCGGAGTTCGAGCCAGGCGATGTCTTCCGCCCGCCCGCGGACCCGCCATTCCGTTACCGCCGTATCGCCGCCGGGGCCGGCGGCCATCCGCCATCCCTGGGCATCGGTCACCCGGCGCAGCTTCAGGTCGACGATCCCCGCGTCCTCGCGCGGGCCGCCCTGCACCACCGCCCAGTAGGTCTTTTCCGCCCGGCCGGCGGTGAATTCGGACTGGGCGGCCAGGAGGGCGGCCTTGCGGAGGGCGACCACCAGGCAGCCGGCGGTGTCGGCGTCGAGCCGGTGGGCCAGCCAGGGGCCGTCATTGCGGCGGGACAATTGGGGGAACCAGTCCTCCACGCTCGGCCCGCCGCCGGGGCCGGCATGGACCTTGAGGCCGGCGGGCTTGTTGAGCACGACGAAACGCTGATCGCGGAACAGGACCGGTATTTCCATCCCCCCAGGTTGACAGGGGCGGCGGCGCGGCGGAAGCCATGGGCATGAAGCCCGATACCATCTGCGGCCCCAACGCCGTCACCGCCCTGTTCGAACGCCGGCCGGAGGACGTGCAGCGGCTGTACTACGCCGAGGCGATGCGCGAGGCGGTCGGGCCCTGGTGCGCCCTGCTGGCCAAGGCGCGCAAGCCCTATCGGATGCTCGGCGCCGATGAACTCACCGCCGCCGCCGGGACCCCGCATCACGGCGGTATCGCGGCCGTCGCCCGGGTGCGGGTGCCGACGATTTTCGACCATGCCAACCCGCCCCGGGGGCGGTTTCTGCTGGTGATCGATGGCGTCGGCAATCCGTTCAACCTCGGCGCGATTGCGCGGTCCGCCGCCTTCTTCGGCGCCCCCGCGGTGCTGATCGGCGAGGGGGCGGGGAACGCGATGCCGTCGGACGCCGCCTACCGGGTGGCGGAGGGTGGGTTCGAGTTTCTCGAGCTGTACCGTACCCGTGACCTGCCCCGCGCGATTGCGTCGCTGGACCCGTTCTATCGCACCGTGGCAAACTCGCTGGCGCCGGATGCCGCCCGCCTTCCCGATATCCCGCGCGATCGTCCGACCGCGCTGGTGCTTGGCCATGAGGAGCGCGGCGTCTCGCCACAGGTCGCCGCCGCCTGCCGCCGCCAGGTGCGGATCGGCAATTTCGCACGCGTGCAAAGCCTCAACGTGGCGCAAGCCGCCGCCGTCCTCCTCCACGCTTTTCTGGGAACCTGACCCGCCATGCGCTTCCTCGCGATGAACGACCCCGGCGACAACCTGTTCGACCTCACGCCGGCCCAATGGGACGAAGCCGCCGCCCGCGCCGGGGAGAGCGGCCATGAGATCCGCTTCGGCCGCAGCGCCGAGGAATTCGCCGAGGGCATCGCCTGGGCCGATGTGCTGCTGGCGCAGACCTCCACGCTCTATGGCCGCTTCCCCTGCGTGGCGCCGAACCTGAAGATGATCTTCCTGCTCTCCGCCGGGGTCGACAAGCTGCAACCCTTTTCCAACCTGCCGCCCGGCGTCGCGGTGCTGAACAACAGCGGCGCGCATAGCCGCAAGGCCGGCGAATATGCCGCCATGGCGCTGCTGATGCTCAACGCCAGGGTGCCGGAGATGCTGGCCCAGCAGCGCGACCAGGTGTGGAACATGCTGTTCTCCTCCTCCATCCGCGGCCGTCGCGTCACCGTGGTCGGCACCGGCGACATGGGCGGGCCGGCCGGACGCGCGGCGCGGATGTTCGGCGCGGTGGCGACGGGGGTGCGGACGAAAGCGACGCCGCATCCGGATTTCGACCGCGTCGTCGCGGTGGCCGATCTCGATGCCGTGTTGCCTGAGACGGACTTCCTGATCCTCGCCTGCCCGCTGACCGAGGCGACACGCGGGCTGATCAGCCGCGCCCGTCTCGCGCTGCTGCCCAAAGGGGCCGGCGTCATCAATATCGGCCGTGGCGCGCTGCTCGACCAGGAGGCGCTGTGCGACCTGCTCGATGCCGGGCAACTCGGCGGCGCGGTGCTCGACGTGTTCAGCCCCGAGCCGATCCCGCCGGGGCATCGGACCTGGACGACGAAGAACCTGGTGATCTCGCCGCATGTCTCGGTGGATGACCCGCTGACCTATAATCCCGATAGCTTCGATATCCTGTGGGAGAATATCCGCGCGATGCGGGCGGGGCGGGCGATGTCGCATCAGGTGGATCTGGCGCGGGGGTATTGACGGGAAGGAAGCGCTGCTTTTTTGAAAAAAAGAAGCAAAAAACTTCTATTCAGTTTTATTGCCGAATCGTAACAATATGGGCGCAAAGTTGCGATGCGGTCCAGCGCGGATTCCGGGTTCGTCGCTTGCGTAAGGCGATGCTGAGGCGGACCTTGAGGCGACGGATGGCTGTGTGATGAAGCGCTGGCCACACACAGGCGGGGCGCCGGGTGCGGGCGATCGCGCTGGATGCCCGACGGAGCGGGCGCGGACGGGAGGCGCGGCGCGGGCGCACTGCGCCTGACCGGGTCTGCTGGCGCCGGCGCGCAAGGGCGGCGATCGGGGCTTCGAGCGTCGGGTCTTCGAGCGTCGGGGCTGTTTGCGGGGGTGCGGCGGCGAGGCGGTGCATGAGGGCGGCGAAATCCTGGCCCATGCGGTGCATCTGCGCCCAGAACGCGCGGCCACCGGGGAGGAAGCGCCAGAACCAGGACGGGCCGGCGATGGCGGCGATCAGCGCGCACACGGCCTCGGCCAGACGGACCGCGGGATGCGGTTCGCCTTGGGTGGGCTCGGGGGATGTGATCGCGTTGGCCATGACGGAGATATTAGACCGACAAACATTTGCGGTCAAGGAGAATTTTCTGTGTGAAGTGAGATTTTTTGCGTTGAAAGAGGAAGGAAGCGCTTCTTTTTTGAAAAAAAGAAGCAAAAAACTTCT
>CAIWAJ010000365.1:0-3905 GCA_903910565.1 uncultured Rhodospirillales bacterium | reverse complement strand
GGTTTCGCCCCCGAAGCCGAGATCGACGGCGCTGTAGCGGGCGAAGGTGAGGGTGGGCAGCTCGGCATCGCGCAGGCGAATGCGCGCCTTGGTGCTGGGAATGGTGATGAACGTGTCCGGCGGCGCCACGTCGGGTTTCGCTGGGGCCTGGGCGATTTCGGACCGGGTTCTGTAGACTTCGGTCAGCGCCGTATCGGCGCCGAGGGCGTGGCCGACGCGGACCGGCCAGCCGGAGCGGCCGGAGGTGCCGTCGGGGTCGCTGACGCCGAGGAGGAAGACGTCACCGGGGAGGACATCCTCCTGCGGCGGGTAGACGGGGATGAGGTCGTAGCGGCCGATGGTGGTGTTCCACTGTTTCTCCGGCTGCGGCGCGCCGGACATGCCGCAGCCGCTGAGCGCGGTGGCGGCCAGCAGCATCGTGGCGAGGCGTTTTGTCATGGCTTTTGTCCCTCTTTTGATCGGCTTTCCGCTGCATAGGCCAGCGCCGTTGGTGCGGCGTTACCTTGGCGTTACCGGGAGGGTGACAGGAAGGACGCGCTCCTTTTTTGGAAAAAAAGAGCAAAAAATTTTTATCCGTTTGGCCGCGGAGTTCCCTTGGGCAGCGCACCCATTGAATGAAAGTTTTTTGGTTCTTTTTTTCAAAAAAGAACCGCTTGCTTGCCTTGCAACCCCATCAGGGAGGGAATGGCTGGGGCGGGAGGGATCGAACCTCCGCATGGCGGAATCAAAATCCGCTGCCTTACCGCTTGGCGACGCCCCATGCGCGCCCCCTGATTAGGTGTCTCCGGCCTCCGCTGCAAGTCCGCCGCCGTGGCACCACCAGCCCGGGCGGGCGATTTCTTGCGCGGCGGCGCGCGCTTCGGCGGGGGTGGCGAAGAGGGCGAAGCAGGTGGCGCCGGAGCCGCTCATGCGGGCGAGCAGGGCGCCGGGCAGGCCGGAGAGCGCGTTGAGCACCGCGCCGATCGCCGGGGCGAGGGTGATGGCGGGGGGTTCGAGGTCGTTGGCGAGGGAAGCGAGGTCCTGCGCCATCGCCGCGGTGCTGGGCCAGGCGGCGGGCAGGCTGGCTTCGGCGCGGAAGCCGCCGGCGCGGGCCTTGAACACCTCGGGGGTGGCGACCGCGACGCCGGGGTTGACCAGCAGGAGGCCGCATGGTGGGAGGCGCGGGGCGGGGCGGAGGATTTCGCCGATGCCCTGCATGCGCGCCGGCCGGCCGGCGAGGCAGACCGGGACGTCGGCACCGAGCGGCAAAGCGAGGCCGGAGGGCACGCCGGGTAGGCCCCAGTGGCGGGCCAGCAGGCGCAGCGCGGCCGCCGCATCGGCCGAGCCGCCGCCGATGCCGGAAGCGATGGGGAGGGATTTGGTGAGCATCAGCGCCGCATCGGGGGCGATCCCGGCATGGGCGGCCAAGGCGCGGGCGGCGCGCAGGACGAGGTTGTCGGCCTCGCCGGCGAGGCCGGCGGCGAAGGGGCCGTCGATGGCGTGGCTCACCCCCTCGCCCGGGGCGACGCGGAGCGTGTCGCCGGCCGCGGCGAAGACCACCAGGCTGTCGAGCAGATGGTAGCCGTCCGCCCGTTTGCCGGTGACGTGCAGGAAGAGGTTGATCTTGGCCGGGGCGGCCTCGCATGCGGCGTCCACTTGGTTACTGCCCGGCGGGGTCCCCGGCGTCGCGCAGCTTGGCCTGGAGCTTGGGGATATCATCGGGGTCGGGGTTGAGGATGAGCGCCCGGCGCCACTGGAACTGGGCCTCGAGCTTGCGGCCGACCGCCCAGTAGAGATCACCGAGATGGCCGTTGATGGTGGCGTCGTTGGGTTCGATCTCCACCGCGCGTTCGAGGTATTTCAGCCCGCTCTTGGCGTCGCCCTGGCGGAACAGCACCCAGCCGAGGCTGTCGGCGATTTCGCCGTCGTTGGGGCGCAGGCGCAGGGCACGCTCGATCATCTCGCGGGCACGGATGAGGTTGCGGCCCTGCTCGGTCCAGGAATAGCCGAGGTAGTTGAGCACGAAGGGCTGCTCGGGCTGGAGATCCAGCGCCTGGAGGAAATCGGCTTCCGCGCGGGCCCACAGCTTGGCGCGGTCGAGCGCGATGCCGCGGTTGTAGAACAGCGGCCAGTTGGCGCGGATGGGGGGCTGCGGGGTGAGGGCGATGGCGCGGTCATAGGCGGCGATGGCTTCGTTGAAGCGCTTTTTCTGGCGCAGCAGATCGCCCTGGGCGGAGGCGATTTCCGGGCGGTCGGGCAGGTCGCGGGCGAGCTGGTCGAGGATGCGCAGCGCGGCCGCGGTATCGCCCTGCTTGTCGAGCAGGGCGGCCTGGCGGACGCGCACCAGCGGGGAGAGCGGGTCTTTCGCGCCGACCGGGGCGAGGATGCGCTGGGCGAGATCGACGCTGCGGCGCTGCTCGTAGAGCTCGGAGGCGAGCAGGCGGGCGGGGGCGGAATCCGGCCGCAATTCGAGCGCGAGCTGGACGAGCACGGGGGAGAAGGCCGCGCGCTCCTGCTGGCGCAGGCCGGTGGCGAGCATGAGATAGACCTCGGCGATGCCATCGGCGCCGTTGCGGATCTGCCGCTCGGCGACCGCGGCCTCGAGCCCGGGGGCGATGATGGCGAGGTCGGGGTTGGCCTGCACCAGGGTGGCGATGGTCTGGCGCGCCTCTTCCGGGCGGCCCTGGCGCATCTGCCAGGAGGCGACCTGGCGGGCGATGGTGAGGTCGGTGCCGCCGAATTCGCTGACCGCGGAGCGGTAGAGCCGCGCGGCCTCGGCGCTTTTGCGGCCGAGATCGGCGATCAGCGCGCCGTGCAGGGTGAACAAGGCGTGGAAGCGCTGGGCGTCGGGCGAGCCGGAGAGGGTGGCGAGCGCGACGTCGGTGCGGCCCTCGCCGGCCTGCGACCAGGCGAGCAGCAGCGGTTGCAGCACCTGGGCGAGGCCCTGGCGGGGCAGCGTGGCGTAGCGGGTTTCGGCCTGCTCCCAGCGGCCGGCCTTGGCATCGGCGTTGCCGAGCACGAGGAGGGCGACCTGGTCATCCGGCATCATCTGGGCGAGGCGCTGCGCCTCCGGCCGGCCGGCGAGCAGGGCGGTGATGAAGGCCTGCTGGCGCAGCTCGGGGTTCCCCGGGTCGGTCTCCAGGGTGCGCTGGAAGAGCTGGGCGGCCAGCTCATTGTCGTTCTGGCTGGCGGCGAAGCGGGCGGTGAGGAAGGCGCCGGCGGCTCCGGTGACCTTGATCGCGCTGGCGCCGCCCGACCCGACGCTGGGGTCGGCCGCCGCGCAGGCGGACAGGAGCGAGAGGGCGAGGAGAACGGCGCGCGGGAGCGAAGTGCGGTGCTGCATGGGCGGAGTTTATCAGCGCCGCGCGCATTGTGCCACGTCCGCGACGGTCATGTCTCCGTTGCCACGCCGCCGCCATGATGCGGGCGCGATGCGACCGGAATTCGCCGCCAAACTGTGATCCGCGCCGCATCCGGCGGGCTTCATTTTTCGTAAACCACCGCGACCTAGCCTGCGGCCATCGACGCCCGAACGCTCAAGGAGATATGGCCATGACGCCCGCGACCGCCAGCATCCCCACCGCACCCTACCCGGTGTTCGCCGACATCGAGCCCTCCGTGCTGGAAGACGCCGAGCCGGAACCGCGCACCGCCAGGCAGATGCTGACGGGCGCGTGGTCGGAGTATCTGCGCCGCATCCTGCCGGAAGCGGCGCGGGGGGATTACTCCGCGGCTTCGGCGTAGGCCTCCAGCGGCGCGCAGGTGCAGACGAGGTTGCGGTCGCCGTAGACGTTGTCGACGCGCTTGACCGGCGGCCAGTACTTCGACGCCGCCACGAAGGGCAGCGGGAAGGCGGCCTGGGCGCGGCTATAGCCGTGGGTCCAGGTATCCGCCATCACCTCGCGCGCGGTGTGCGGCGCGTTCTT
>CAIWAJ010000364.1:0-3237 GCA_903910565.1 uncultured Rhodospirillales bacterium | reverse complement strand
GGCCTTTTCCATATGGAAACCCCGTTAGGGCGGTGCACGCCTCAGCGCACTCCGCTCGGCCACAGCACCACGCGCAGCGTCTGCAGCAGGATCACGAAGTCGAACAGGATCGAGAAGTTCTTCACGTAGTAGAGGTCGTAGGACAGCTTCGACCGGGCATCGTCGACCGAGGCACCATAGGGGTAGTTGATCTGCGCCCAGCCGGTGAGCCCGGCCTTCACCATGTGGCGCTCATTGTAGAGCGGGATCTGGGCGGCCAATTCGGCGACAAATTGCGGCCGCTCCGGCCGCGGGCCGACGAAGCTCATCTCGCCCTTGAGGATGTTGATCAGCTGCGGCAGCTCGTCGATGCGGGTGCGGCGCAGAAAATGGCCGATCTTGGTGACACGGTCGTCGTTCTTGCGCGCCCATACCGCGCCGCCGGCCTCGGCATCCACCCGCATGGTGCGCAGCTTCATGATCTGGAAATGCCGCCCGTCGCGCGTCACCCTGGTCTGCCGGTAGAGCACCGCCCCGGGCCCCTCCACGCGGATGGCGAGCATCGCAAGTAGCAGGAACGGCGACATCAAGGCGAGCACCAGGCTGCTCACCACAAGGTCAAACGTCCGCTTCAAAACGCGGTCCAGCAGGTCGAACTGGAACCCCTCGGAGTAGAGCAACCAGCCCAGCTCGATCCGCTTGAGATCGACCCGGCGGATCTCCTTTTCGACGAAGCTGAGATATTGGATCACCGGGAAGCCGGCCTTCTTGCAGGCCAGAAGCAGTTCGAGGTCCATGCCGCGGCGCTCGTCGGGCGCCACCACGATCTGGTCCGCATCGGCCTCCCGCGCCGCATCGTAGGGCGACATTCCGGTGACCAGCCGCGCCCGCTTGTCCTCCACCAGACGTGGATCGACCGGCCCCATGCTGGGCTCGTGCAGGAAGACGATCACGTCATTCAGCGTGCTGCCCTCGCGGCGCAACATGAACAGCAGGTCCCATGCCCGCGAGCCGGCGCCGATCACCAGTAAATGGCGGTGCAGCAGCCCGCCGCGCAGCATCACGCGGAACAGGACACGCGCCAGCAGGGCGGCGAGGCTGAACAGGATCACCACCAGAGAGCACTGCGCGCCGATATCCGGCCAGCCGACCGGCCGTGCCACCGGCCAGCTCCAGATCAGGCTGCCGCCGTTGATCGCCCCCGCGGCGACGATGCTGCCCATGCCGGCGATCAGCGGCACGCGGGTCATGGTCCGCCGCATCGCCACCATGGCATCGCGGCGGTACAGGCCCATTGCGAAAAAAGCGACGAGGTTGGCCGGCAGGAATAGCAGGATCTCCTGCGACTCCGCCAGGATCCCCGCGGAATGCCCCATCCACAGGACGAAAGGGGCGACCATGAGGAGGGTCAGCGCGTCGAGCACGAACAGCACGCGCGCCGATGAGGCCGCGGCAAAACGCGGCAGCAGTCCGTTGCCCCCCCGTTGGGCCCTATGCTCGATCGGACTCGTGTTATCCAAACTGCCAGCCTCGCTGCATGCGCCTATCGACGCCGAACCCACCCGGCAGACCAATCGCGCGGCCGGCTCCGGGGAAGCATCCGACGCCGTGATGCACCAGCAAGCTTTCTAGACTCTTTCACCTGCGGTTAGAAGCACCCGCCAGAAAGTCTTTGTTTATTTGTCTGTTATGGCCCGCTCGTGGGAGATCAGAACAGCCCCGTGATCTCCCCTGCCGCCGTCAGCGACATGCCCTCGGCGGCGGGCACCCGGGGCAGGCCGGGCATGGTCATGATCTCGCCGGCGATCGCCACCACGAATCCGGCCCCGGCGGAGAGCCGCACGTCGCGGATCGGCAGGATATGGCCCTCCGGCGCGCCGAGCTGGGTGGGGTCAGCGGTGAAGCTGTACTGGGTTTTCGCCACGCAGATCGGCACGCCGCCGAAGCCGGCTTTCTCGTAGCTGGCGAGCTTGCGCGCCACGCTGGAAGGCAGGTCGATATCGCGGGCGCGATAGATTTCGCGGGCGATCGTGCGCAGCTTCTCCGCCAGTGGCATGTCCAGGCCGTAGAGCGGCTTGAAATCGGCCTTCCCAGCGGCGATCTCCGCCTGCACGGCGCGGCCGAGCTCAAGCGCGCCCTTGGAGCCGTCGCCCCAATGGGTGCAGACGCAGACCTTCGTTCCAAGCTTCGCGAGTGCGGCACTGATAGCCGCGATCTCGGCATCGGTGTCCGACGTGAAGCGGTTGAGGCCCACCACGACGGGCAGGCCGAACTTCTTCATATTCTCGACATGGCGCAGCACGTTCACCACGCCGCGCTCGACGGCCGCGACATCCTCGCGCCCGAGATCGGCCTTGGCGACGCCGCCATTCATTTTGAGTGCCCGCACGGTTGCCACCACCACCGCGCAGGAGGGCTTGAGGCCGCCGAGCTGGCACTTGATGTCGAGGAATTTCTCGCCGCCGAGATCGGCGCCGAAGCCCGCCTCGGTCACCACCACGTCCGACAGTTTCAGCGCGAGCCGGGTGGCCAGCAGGGAGTTGCAGCCATGCGCGATATTGGCGAAGGGGCCGCCATGCACGAGGGCAGGGGAGCCCTCCAGGGTCTGCACCAGGTTCGGCATCAGCGCATCGCGCAGCAGGGCGGCCATGGCGCCATCGGCCTTGATTTCGCCGGCGGTGACGAAGCTGCCGTCGCGCCGGGCACCGATGATGATGCGCTTCAGCCGGGCCTGGAGGTCGTCGAGGTCCCGCGCCAGGCAGAACACCGCCATCACCTCGGAGGCGACCGTGATGTCGAACCCATCCTCGCGCGGCGGGCCGGCGGTGATGCCGCCGAGGCCGTTGACGATGGAGCGCAGGGCGCGGTCGTTCATGTCGAGCACCCGGCGCCAGGTCACCCGGCGCGGGTCAAGCCCCAGCTCATTGCCCCAGTAGATGTGGTTGTCCACCATGGCGGCCAGCAGGTTGTTGGCCGAGGTGATGGCGTGGAAATCGCCGGTGAAATGGAGGTTGATGTCCTCCATCGGCACCACTTGCGCATAGCCGCCGCCGGTGGCGCCGCCCTTCACGCCGAAGCACGGCCCGAGGCTCGGCTCGCGCAGGCAGATCATCGCCTTCTGCCCCAGCGCATTCAGCGCATCGCCGAGGCCGACGGTGGTGGTGGTCTTGCCCTCGCCGGCCGGGGTCGGGTTGATGCCGGTCACCAGCACCAGGGCGCCATCGGGGCGGTCCTGCACGGAGCGGATGAAGTCGAAGT
>CAIWAJ010000363.1:0-1656 GCA_903910565.1 uncultured Rhodospirillales bacterium | reverse complement strand
GTATCTGCTCATCCCCCTGCCGGGGCGAGCGCGTTTGGGCGATCTGAAGATTGCTTGACGTGATCACGAGGGGCGCGATTCAAGCTGTGGGTGACCCAGCTTCCCGATCTCAGCGGACTGTCGCATGACGAGAAGGACGCACTGATCGTTGCGCTGTGGGCGCAGGTTCAGGCACTGACGGCGCGCGTTGCGGCACTGGAAGCCAAGCTGGGCACGCCGCCGAAGACGCCGGACAACTCCAGCGTGCCGCCGTCGAAGGGGCAGAAGCCGAACCGGCCGGAGAAGGCCAAGCAGCCCGGCCCACGCAAGGGCAGTCTCGGCCGTGATGGTGGCGGGCGGGCACTGGCGGCGGACCCCGACGAGGTGGTGATCGCCAAGCCTTCGCGCTGCCAGCACTGCCGAGCGGCATTCACCGACGCCGACCAGATGCTTGACGCCCGCTACGACAAGATCAATCTGCCGAAGGTGCGTCCGGTGGTGACGCGCGTGGAGCGGTATGCCGGACGCTGCCGCTGCTGCGGCGGCACCACGCTGGCGGCGGTGCCGGAGGGATTGGAGCCGGGCACGCCGTTCAGTCTGGGCATCGTGGCGCTGGCAATGTATCTGCGCTTCGTGCATGCGGTCAGTTACAAGCGATTGAGTCGGTTGATGCTCGACCTGTTCGCCTTGGCGATCAGCGAGGGCGCGCTGGACGCGGCGTTCCGGCGCGTCAAGCCGCAATTCGACGCCGATGTCGCCGGCATTCTCGCGCGTCTGCGGCGTGCGCGGGTGATCTATTCGGACGAGACCGGTGTACGCATCGATGGCCGCAGTTGCTGGAACTGGGTGTTCCAGAACGCCGACGTGGTGATCCATGTTGTCCGCAACAGCCGTGGCGCCAATGTGGTCGCGGACGTGCTGGGCGGGCATCGCCCGGCGATCTGGGTCTCCGACCTCTACGGGGCGCAGCAGGGCCATGCCGAGCACTGGCAAGTCTGTCTGGCGCATCAGTTGCGCGACTGCCAGTACGCCATCGACGCGGGTGATGCCATGTTCGCCCCGCGTATGAAGGCGCTGCTGCTGCGCGCGGTGGTGCTCGCCCGCCGCCATCGTGATCTCGCCGAGAGCACGCGGCACCAGTACCGTTGGCGTCTTGACCGCGACCTCGACGCCATCATGGCGCTGGCCCCCACCAGCCGCGACGGCCAGCGATTGCGAAAGCGATATGGCAAGGTTCGTGGCCACCTGTTCACCTATCTCGATCATCCCGAGATTGCCGCCGACAACAACAGCAGCGAACGCGAACTGCGGCCCACCGCCACCTATCGCAAAGTCACCGGCGGATTCCGCTCCGACTGGGGCGCCGACCTGTTCGCCGCCGTCCGCTCCATTATCGGCACCGCCGCCCGACGCGGAATCGACGCCTATCAGGCGATCCACGACACCCTACGCGGCCAATCCGTGCACCAACCGGGTTGAGCAGCTACTAAATATTTTGTCAATATATCAACCTCTGTTACAGACTTATTTTTGGACGTAACGTACAACAATGTCGAAGTGAGAGTCTGACTCGGAATTGATGAAAACGGATCACGCTCGTGCCAGGCGTCTGGTGAGCAGGCGGATGTGTGCGATGAGCAACCATGCGCTCGCGCTGGAGATCGTCGCCTCGAAATC
>CAIWAJ010000362.1:0-4252 GCA_903910565.1 uncultured Rhodospirillales bacterium | reverse complement strand
TCGGACTTGGCAGCGGTGCCGTCATCCACACCGGATCTGGCGGCAATACAGTCACCGCCGCCGCGGTTGCAGTCAGCGCGGATATCATACAGGGCGGTCTGACCAGCTTGAACGGCACCGGCAACCGTCTGGTCTTATCGACCGCCGGAATTATCAACGCTGTCGGGGTGAGCGGGTTCGACATTTACCAGCTGTCCGATACTGGCTCCAATACTCTGACACTGACCAACGCCAACTTCGCGCGCCTCCCTGCCGCGTCGATCTACGTCCAGAGCGGCTTGATGGGAAATGTGATTGACGTCTCGGGTCTCGCAGCAGCCAACTCGGTGCTGATCACTGGCGGAACCGGCGGAGGGATCTTCCGAGGTGGCGCCGGCAATGACACCATCATCGCCCTCACAGGCGACAACCTGATCGCGGCCGGGGCGGGCAACAACCAGATCCTCCTCGGGAGCGGCGCCAATCAGGTCATCAGCACAGGCGCAGACCTCATCGCAGGCGGCAGCGGAGCCGCCACGATCACCGCCGGCACCAATGCGCCGGTCGTGTATTTCGGCAGCGGCACATCGCTCTATGTCGGCGGCACGGGCAACGCAACCGTGGTCGGCACCACCGGCGGCGACGTGATCAACAGCACCGGCAATACCCAGATCTGGCTCGGCAGCAACCAAGATGTGGTGAACTCGACGGGCGCGGACACCATCATCGCGCGCACGGGCGCAGCCACCATCAATGCCAGCGCGGGCAATTCCTTCGTCTTCGCCGGGTCCGGCGCGCTTGATTTCTTCGGTGGCTCGGGCGTGTCCACGATCCTCGGCAGCACAACCGGAACCGCGACCCTGCATGGCGGCACGGGCTCCGTCATCGCGCTGGCGTATAATCCGATGACGTTCATCGGCGATGGGGGCGCCGATACGGTGGTCGGATTCGGGGTCAACGGGGCCATCACCATCACCGGCGGGTCCGGTACGGGGATGTTCGTCGGCGGCCCGGCCGGGCATAACAGCATCACAGGCGGCGCCGGCCAGGCAATCATCTACGGCGGCGGCGGCGGCGACGTTTTGCACACCGGCACCAGCGTCGGCGATGTCATCGTCGGCGGCACCGGCGCGGAGACCATTTCGGCCGCCGGCGCCAGCGGTACCGAAAAGCTCTATGCCGGCACGGGTCCGGACCTGATATTCACCGGCAACTTCAGCACCAGCGTGCTGACCAGCACCGGCGCCGCGACGATCGTCTCCGCCGGCACCGGGGTTGATCTCTTCGCCTTCGCCAACGGCAACCATCCGAGCGTCGTCATCCAACACTATGCCCCCGGCACCGACTATCTCTCGCTCGTTGGCTTCCCGGCTGGCGAAGCCGCCGCGGCGCTGGCCGGCGCCAGCACCAGCCTGGGCACGGAAAACCTGGTGCTGAGCGATGGCACCCATATCGCCTTCCAGGGGTTCACCGGGCTGACGGCGGCGAATTTCCTGTAGCAAGGTTGGGGTTTGGTCAGAGGAAGGAAGCAAGCGCTTCTTTTTGGAAATAGAAGCAAAAGCGTTCTATCCGTTTGCTTTGTGCTCTCATCGGCGTGCCCGGAGCAAAGCGGATAAAAGTTTTTTGGTTCTTTTTTTCAAAAAAACCGCTTGCTTCCTTTTTCTCCTATTCACCGGTCTATCGCCGAAACAGGATCACCCAGAGAGCGATGATCAGCCCGACGGTTGCAACGATGAAGGCGAACATGGTGGGGTCGGGCAGTTGGCCGATCCACCAGAGGTAGCCGAGCCCGAGAGCGGCCATGGCGTAGCGGGCGTAGCGGTAGCGCCTGGCGATCCTCACGCGGAAGGCCGCGGCGAGGAGGGTGCCCCAGCCGAGGATGAACATGGCCCAGGCCGCTATGAGCGTGAGTGTCAGCATGTCGGGATGTGTCGGCGAGCGTAGTGCTAGACGTGGTCGTAGTCGACCGTCACGTGCGGGGTGGTTGGGTGGGCCTGGCAGGTCAGCACGTAGCCTGACTCGGTTTCCCATGTTTCTAGCGAGAAATTCTGCTCCATCTCGGCTGCCCCGTCGGTGAGTTTGGCGCGGCAGGTGTTGCACATGCCGGCACGGCAGGACCAGGGGAGATCGAGCCCGGCGCGGATGGCGGCTTCCAGGATGGGTTCGCCTTCGGCGACGGGGATGTCGTTGGTTTTGCCGTCATGGATGATGGTCGCGGTGGCGAAGGGGACAGCCGCCGCTGGGGTGGCGGGGCGGGTGTGGGCGGGGGCTGAAGGGGTGAAGCGCTCGGCGCGGATGCGCGCGGGATCGACGCCCAGCGCGACGAGGGTTTCGCTGGCGGTGTCGATCATGCCGCCGGGGCCGCAGAGATAGGCGTGATCGACCTCGGCCGGCGCGACCAGGGATGGTAGCAGGGCGTGTAGCTTGCCGGGGTCGATGCGCCCGTTCAGCACTGCCACGTCCTGCTCTTCGCGGGAGAGGATGTGGATGATGGCGAGGCGGCCGAGGTGGCGGTCCTTGAGGTCTTCCAGTTCGGTGCGGAAGATGATGTCGGCGACCGTGCGGCTGCCGTAGATCAGCACGCATTGCGCCGCGGGGCTCGCTGCCAGCGTCGCCTTGAGGATGGAGAGGATCGGCGTGATGCCGGAGCCGGCGGCGATGGCGAGCGTGGTGCCGGCGGCGGGCGGGGCGCCGAAGCGTCCCTCCGGCGGCATCACCTCCAGCGTGTCTCCCCTGGAAAGGCTCGTGTTGGCGAAATGGGAGAAGGCGCCGCCGGGCACGTGCTTGATCGCCACCCGCAGGGCGCCGTCATCGGGCGCGCTGCAAATCGAGTAGCTGCGGCGGACGTCCTCGCCGTCGATCATGGCGCGCAGCGTGAGGTACTGGCCCGGCGTGAAGGCGAAGGCTGCGCGCAGGTGCTCAGGCACGGCGAAGGCGAGGGAGACGCAATCCGCAGTTTCGCGCCGGAGGTCGGCGATGGTCAGGGTGTGGAACATGCTCGATGACATTTGGATCAATGACACTTGAAGAGGTCGAAGGGTTCGCGGCAGGCGCGGCAGCGCCACAGCGCCTTGCAGGAGGTGGAGCCGAATTCGGCGTTCTGCTCGGTATCGGCGGAGGCGCAGCGCGGGCAGGCGACGTGGGTTTCGCCGAACAAGGCGCGGCGTGAGGACGCCGGCGGCGGTGGGGCGATGCCGTAGTCCAGTAGTTTGGCGCGGCCCGAAGCGGTCATCCAATCCGTGGTCCAGGCAGGGGCGAGGGTGGTGGTGACGCGGCCCTCTATGCCGGCTGCGGCGAGGGCGGTTTCGATTTCGAGTGCGATCATGTTCATCGCCGGGCAGCCGGAATAGGTGGGGGTGATCACCACCTCGACGGCGTCACCCGCCACGCGCACCTCGCGCAGCACGCCGAGATCCTCGACGGTCAGCACGGGGATTTCCGGATCACACACGGTGGCGGCCGCGGCCCAGGCACGCGCACGCAGGTCACTCACCAGGTGGCGCCGGGGTGGACGCGCTGGAGATACTGCATCTCCGAGAGCAGATGTCCGAGGTGCTCGGTGTGCCGCCCCGCCCGCCCTCCGCTATGGCTCCATGGCGCCGCAGGGCGGGTGAGGCCGGCGGTGGCGAGCACCGCGTCCACTTGGCGGTCCCACCCTTCGCGCAGGCTGGCCGGCGCCACGTCGAACGCGGCCGCGGTGACCGGCTCGAACATCTCGGCGGCGAAGGGGAACAGGGCGTCGAGCGCCGCTTGGGCGCGGCGATGGCTTTCCTCCGTGCCGTCTCCAAGGCGGATCAGCCATTCCGCGCTGTGGCGCAGGTGGTAGGCGGTCTCCTTCTCGGCCTTGGCGGCGATGGCGGCGAGGCGCGGTTCGCTGGAGCCGCTCATCGCCTGCCACCAGGCATCAACGAAAGCCGTGTAGAGGAACTGGCGCACGATGGTGCGGGCGAAGTTGCCATTGGGCTGCTCGACCAGCAGCAGGTTGCGGTAGCCCCGCTCGTCGCGCCGATAGGCCAGGGCATCCTCGTCCAGCCCGCACTCCTCACCGGCCAGCGCGTAGAGGCTGCGCGCCTGGCCGATCAGATCGAGCGCGATATTGGCGAGGGCGAGGTCTTCCTCCAGGGTCGGCGCATGGCCGGTCCATTCGGAGAGGCGGTGGCCGAGCACCAGCGCGTCATCGGCGCGGGCCAGCGCTAGGCGGATCAGCGGTGTGTCGGGGACCGCGACGGAGGTGGTGGCCATCACATGTGGCCCACGTCGTCGGGGATGTCAT
>CAIWAJ010000361.1:0-1763 GCA_903910565.1 uncultured Rhodospirillales bacterium | reverse complement strand
GGGCAGCAGATCGGCCAGCATGCGCGCCAGCCAGATCGCCTCCTCCGCCAGCGGATTGGCCGCCGCGTCGTCCCACCCCGTGCCATAGGCGGCGTAGATCGCCTGCATCACCGCATCGAGCCGCTCCGGCAGGTCGGCGGGTTCGGGGATGCGCCAGCCGATGCCGGCGGCGCGGATTTTCTCCTTGGCCCGCGCCAGCCGCTGCCCCATTGCGGCGGGACTGACCAGGAAGGCGCTCGCGATGGCGGCCGCCGTCAGCCCCAGCACCGCCTGCAGCATCAATGGCGTGCGGGCCAGCGGGTCGATCGCCGGGTGGGCACAGACGAACAGCAGCTTCAGCCGCTCATCCGGGAAATCGCTGTCGGGGTCGTCGCCGGTGGCGAGCAGCAGCGTCGGCATGGCGTCCTCGCGGGTACGGCGGCGGCGGGCGGCGTCGATCATGCGGCGCCGCGCGGCGGTCAGCAGCCAGGCCTCGGGCCGTGCCGGCACGCCATCGCGCGGCCAGGTCGCCAACGCCGCGGCGAAAGCATCGGCCAGTGCATCCTCGGCGCCGGCGAGATCGCGCGATCGCCCGGCCAGCCAGGCCACCAGCCGCCCATAGGCCGCGCGCGCCGCAAGCTCGACGGCGCGCGCGGCCGGGGCATCAGCCGGCAAGTGGCCGCACTTCGAGCTTCCCGTTCAGCGCCCCCGGGCAGCGCGCCGCCCAGTCCAGCGCGGTGTCGAGGTCGGGCGTGCGGATGATGTAGTAGCCGGCAAGCTGTTCCTTGGTGTCGGCATAGGGCCCGTCCTGCACCTGGCGCTTGCCGTCGCGCACATGCAGCGTGGTCGCGGTGGCCGATGGAGCCAAACGGCTACCACCGACCATCACCCCTGCCTGGATCAACGCCTTGGTGTAGACCATCCACGGCTCGCTGATCGGCGCATCGGCCGGCATGTTGGCGGCGGTGGCGTCCTGGTAGATCAGGATCATGTAGTCCATCGTGTTTCTCCGTTGGTATGGCGGCGGAGGAAGTTCCGCGCCTGCCATAAGACGTTCGGGCGACGACGATTTCGACATGGCGGCCGCACAAAGTCACGGGTCGCGGGTAGGAGGCAGCATGGAACTGGCAGGACGAGTGGCGTTGGTGACGGGGGCGGGCAGCGACGGCATCGGCCGCGCCGTGGTCCGATCGCTCGCGGCGGCCGGCGCCGATGTCGCGATCCATCACCTCAACCAGCCCGAGGCCGCCGAGGCCCTCGCCGCCGAATGTCGCGCCCTCGGCCGCCGCACCGCCGTGCTCGCCGCCGATTTCGCCAACCCCGCTGCCGCCCGCACCGTGGTGCGCGCCGCCGAGGCCGCCCTCGGCCCGCTCGATATCCTGGTCAGCACCTCGGCGATCCTCTTGCGGCAATCCGCGCTCGAAATCGACGACACCGCCTGGCGCCGCGTGATGGCGGTGAACCTCGATGCCGGCTTCGCCCTTGCCCAGGAGGCGGCGCGCGGCATGAAGCCGCGCGGCTCCGGGCGCATCGTGCTGATTTCCTCGGTCAACCAATGGACGCCCAACCCCGGCCTCGCCGCCTATGCCGCCAGCAAGGCGGCGCTGATGCAGATGGCCCGCGTGATGGCCCTCGAACTCGCGCCTGACGGCGTCACGGTGAACCTGATCGCCCCCGGCACCATCGAGACCGATTTCAACCGCGCCGCCCTGACCGACCCCGCCTGGCGCTCCGCCAAGCTCGATCTCATCCCCATGCGCCGCATCGGCGCGCCGGAGGATGTG
>CAIWAJ010000360.1:0-1687 GCA_903910565.1 uncultured Rhodospirillales bacterium | reverse complement strand
CGGCAGGACCGGTTCTGGCGCGCGGTGGCCAACACCGCCTGGTTCGTCGCCTTCCAGGTGATCGGGCTGGTCGCGGTCTCGCTGGTCACCGCGCTGATCCTGAACCGGCGCATGGCGTGGCGCGGATTCTTCCGCGCCGTGTTCTTCTACCCGGTGCTGCTCTCGCCCGTCGTGGTGGCGCTGATCTGGAAATGGGTGCTCCAGCCGGACGGCGTGCTGAACGCGCTGATCGTCGCGGGCGGCGGCGCACGCGTGCCTTTCCTGCTCGATCCCTCCTGGGCCTTCACCTGGACGGTGGTGATCAGCATCTGGGCCCATATGGGGTTCTACACCCTGATCCTGCTGGCCGGCTTGCAGGCGATCCCGGCCGATCTCTACGAGGCTGCGGAGATGGACAGCACGCCGCATGGCCGGGTGTTCTGGCGCATCACGCTGCCGCTGCTGATGCCCAACATGGTGGTGGTGCTGGTGCTCGGGCTGATCCGCGCCGTCCAGTCCTTCGATGAGATCTTCGTGCTGACCGGCGGCGGGCCGGGCACGGCGACGCAGTATATCGTGCAGTACATCTACGAAACAGCTTTCGCCAACCAGACCCATATCCTTGGCCTCGCCGCCGCCGCCTCCATCCTCGTCGGCGGCGTGCTGATGGTGCTGACCATGCTGCAACTCGCCGCCACGGCGTGGTCACGTGGTGAGGGGGCCAAACGATGATCCGCTTTCTCACACGGCGGCGCGGCGGCGCCCGCGCGGATTGGACCGACTGGTTCGCCCGCATCTATTTGCTGATCGGCCTCCTCGTGATGTTCGGCCCGGTGGCCTGGCTCGCCCTATCCTCCTTCAAAACCCAGACGGCATTGCAGGAATTCCCGCCCTCCCTGCTGCCGATGGGGCAGAAGCAGGTCGCGCTGCCGGGCAGCGAGCGGCCGCTGCCGGTGTTCCTGGTGCCGCAGCCCGACGGGGTTGCACAGGAGCGGGTGATGGTCCGCCGCGTCGGCCTCGAAGGCCAGTTCGTCGACCCCGCCGACCCCGCGCGGCGTATCGAGCGGGCGCGGCTCACCGCGGTCACGCCGGTGCGCGAGCTGCATTTCGCCATCGAGAACTACATCGAGCCGCTGAAGCAGTTCAATTTCACCCGCTTCCTCGGCAATTCCCTCTTCGTCACCATCGTCTCGACCGCGATCACCCTGCTGATCAACGCGATGTGCGCCTTCGCCCTCAGCAAATACGAATTCCGCGGGCGGGACGGCATATTCATCTTCATCCTCTCCACCCTGATGATCCCAATCACGGTGGTGCTGGTGCCGGCCTTCCTCATCGTCACCGGGCTCGGTCTCGGCAACTCGCTCTGGGGCGTGATCCTGCCGCCGGCGGCCACGCCGACCGGGGTGTTCCTGCTCCGCCAATACATGCTCACCATCCCCGACGAGGTGATGGACGCCGCGCGGATGGATCATGCCAGCGAGTGGCGCCTGTTCTGGCGCATCATCCTGCCGCTTGCCGCCCCGGCGCTGGCCGTGCTGGCAATCTTCTCGGTGGTGTGGCGCTGGAACGACTTCCTGTGGCCGCTCATCGTGCTGAACCGCCAGGAGAACTTCACCCTCCAACTCGGCCTCGCCGCCTTCCAGGGCGAATTGCAGACCCAGTGGCACTATCTGCTGGCGATGACGGTGGTGACCCTGCTGCCGGT
>CAIWAJ010000359.1:0-1708 GCA_903910565.1 uncultured Rhodospirillales bacterium | reverse complement strand
GGCCGGCTACGCAACCCGGACCAGCTACGCCGGCCACCCCAGCCATAGCGCCAAGGCCGATCATGAACTAACATTTACATCGGATCACCCAATGGGGGCTGACCAGGAAACCGAGCAGCGGACGCGGTCGCCCTGCATGCCGAGCCTGGTTACGGTCATGGGCCCGTATTCGAGCCCAATCGCCAGGCCGAGCCCCTCCGTGTCGACGCCGAGATCCGCGAGAATCTCCAGCGATAAATCGAAGCTGCTCCGAAGGCCGCCGGCACAGAGCACCGAAGTCGAAACGGTGTCCTCCGCATCAGTGGTGTAGGCCGTCCCCTCCATCAGGAGGCCGTGGATGCAGTCCCCGATGAACCTGATCCGGCGGCCGTCGAAGTCGGACGTCAGCACGCGATCCAGCTCGGACCGGATCACGTGCAGGCAGCGGACAACATCTTCTGCGTCGTCCTCAATGTGTTCATCCACATATGCAGTGAAGCCATCGATGTCGGCGTATACGCTGACCGCTTCCATGCGGCGGGAATTCGCAGGCGTGAGCTGAACAATATCGAGGGTGCGCAGAGGAGGGGTGTGTCGAGAGAACTGGAACGCCCCGATCGGGTTCTTCTCGTTATCCTCCCGCCACTTGCGGATGATAGCGTCCTTCGTGGCTGTCAGCTTGGCCGCTTCCTGGCAGGCCTTTATCTCTTCGACAGTGAGTGGGGTGGTTGCCTCTTCCGCTGCGTCGTCAATGTCGATTACAGCGCGGGCGTCGTTGGTCAGATAGATACCAACCTTGTTGCCATTGGATGCGAGCTTCGCCGCGTGGTTCGCTGGCTTGCCAAGAAACAGGGGTTCGCGGCTGCCGCGACGGCCATTATTGACCACCAACGCCAGCCCGGTGTCGATGCCAACGCGGACCTCGGCGTTCGGGATCTGGTCGTCCTCGTCCCCGGTCTCGGCCAACACGTCGATTAGCAGTTGCGCGATGGCGACAGCCCGATCGACCCGGGCCATCTCGTCCTTGTCACCATAGGGTTTCGAGATGACCGCGTGCAGCCGCTGGTTGTGGAAGTCGACACGGATTGCGTCACATTCCGCCAGTATTCGATGCGCCGCACGGTAGTGCAGGTTGAGGAACTTCAGCGTCCGCTTGTGGCACGTCTCACCCTCGGTCTGGGTGCAGTTCAGCATGTCGTCTAAGTTCAAGATGTCGGCATACAGATGCACCGCGTCCATCCTGTAAGCCTTGTTCGACGGGATCGAGCTTAGGGAAGTGTCGCGGGTGTAATCGACGACTTCGACCTTCTTGACCTCTTCGTAGCGCACCTCGATCTGCTTCTTGGTGCGGTCATGCTTCCAATTTCCCACGGTACTCTCCTAAAAGCTGAAACCCAGGCCCCCCAGTTAGATTCACTCTTTGTTCGGTTATCCATTCCGCGGCGAACGGATTTCGTTCGCCGCGGACTTCCTTGTTCGGGGCCTCTGGCCTCACCCATTAGAGTTCAGGCCGACTTTTCCTGCGCGTTAGTGAGCGCAACTATGGGTTCGTTTGTGAAGGCGACCTTGGGAATCCTTCAAATCTTTGGAAGGTTTCATAGGTAGCCATCGGCTTATTATTCGGTTGATCGGGTCACTCGATCATTTTGAGCGACCCGGTCGGCCTCAAGCAAAAACTCTCAAACTTTGGGATTCTCACCAGCACGGGCTTTCGATTGCCTGCGCCTGC
>CAIWAJ010000358.1:0-2000 GCA_903910565.1 uncultured Rhodospirillales bacterium | reverse complement strand
TCTCCCCGGGGGAGAGGGGAGAACTGCGCTGATGCTTCGGGGTTTTCTCCCTCTCCCCCGGGGAGAGGGCCGGGGTGAGGGAAAGAGGATCTGGCGCTACGTCCGGATTTACCTGCAACTGCTTCGGCCAGATGCCCCGCCAGCTTCAACCGCTGCGCTTCGCCGCCCGACAGCGTCGGCACGGGCTGCCCGACCTTGAGATATTCCAGGCCGACGTCAGCAAGTGGTTTGAGCACGCGCGAGACTTCCTCCTCGCCGGGCAGCGAGAAGAAGTTCAGCGCCTCGGAGACGGTCATCTCCAGCACGTCGGCAATCGACAGGCCGCGCAGCTTCACTTCCAGCACTTCGGCGCGGAAGCGCCTGCCGTCGCAGTCGGGGCAGCGGAGATACACATCCGAGAGGAACTGCATCTCGATGTGCTCGAAGCCGTTGCCGCCGCAGGTGGGGCAGCGGCCATTGCCGGAGTTGAAGCTGAAGGTGCCCGGGGTGTACTGGCGTTCCTTGGCGACCGGAGAGCGGGCGTAGAGGTTGCGGATCGCATCCCACGCGCCAACGTAGCTTGCCGGATTGGAGCGCGTGGTGCGGCCGATCGGCGTCTGGTCAACCATGACCACGTCACCGATCAGCTCGGCGCCGCGTAGTTCGCGATGTGCGCCCGGCGTTTCAGTGGGCTTGCCCTTGGCCTTCTGCAGCGCGGCGTAGAGCACGTCCTGGATCAGCGTGGATTTTCCCGAGCCCGAGACGCCGGTGAGGCACACCAGCTTGCCGAGCGGAATCTTCAGGTCGATGTTCTTCAGGTTGTTCGCGGTGGCGCCGAGCAGCTCGATGGATTCCTCGACCAGCGACAGGCCGCGACCGAGCGGCAGATGGCGCTCCTCTCCGACGGGCATGCCGGCCTTCTTGCGTCCGGAGAGATAGTCGCCGGTGAGGGTTTTCGCAGCACGCAGTTCGTCGGGCGTGCCATAGAACACCATCTCGCCGCCGCGCTCGCCGGGGCCGGGGCCCATGTCGAGGATTCGGTCGGCTTCGAACATGATCTGCGGGTCGTGTTCAACTACAACGAGCGAGTTGCCGGCGTCGCGCAGGCGGTGCATCACGCCGATGACGCGGCCCATGTCGCGTGGATGGAGGCCGATGGACGGTTCATCCAGCACGAACAGCGTATTGACGAGCGACGTGCCCAGCGCCGTGGTGAGGTTAATGCGCTGCACCTCGCCGCCTGAGAGCGTGCGCGACTGGCGGTCGAGCGTGAGATAGGCGAGGCCCACGTCGCAGAGGTACTTGAGGCGGGCGCGCACTTCGGTGAGCAGAAGGTCGGTGGCTTCATCCACGGAAGCCCCGGATGTGGGGTTGGTGGATACGCGGGTTGAAGATTTTGTTTCCGGCGCAGTTCCCATGTCCGCTGGCGCATCCGGTGCTTCGCCTGCTCCCCGGTCGCACCTACCCGCTTCGCGGGCAGGCACTGCTCCGCCGTCCACAGGCGGCCGGCAATGCAGCGAATCCATCAACGCGCGAACCCGCTCGATGGGCAGCAGCATCAGGTCGTGCACCGTGAGGCCGGGCAGGGCGTTGAGCTGCGCGTTTGTGAACTTCACCCCCTGCGGTTTGAAGCGGGGGCGTGCTGGCCCCCTCCCCAGCCCTCCCCCGCTTGCGGGAGAGGGGGAGAGCGCCCGATCCGCGTCCTCCTTTGTGCCCAGGCGCCACAGCAGCGCATCCGGCTTCAGCCGTGCGCCATCACAGGCGATGCAGGGCGTGTAGGCGCGGTACTTCGACAGCAGCACCCGCACATGCATCTTGTAGGACTTCGTTTCCAGCCACTTGAAGAACACGGATACGCCGTACCAGGTGCCGGGCCAGGATTTCTTCCAGCTGATCCAGCCCGGTTCGCCATGCAGCACCCAGTGGCGCTGCACGTCGGTGAGGTTGCGGAACGGCGTGTCGAGCGGAATGCCCGCCTTCTTCGCGCACTTCTCCATGTCGTCCTGGCATTCCTTGAAACT
>CAIWAJ010000357.1:0-20360 GCA_903910565.1 uncultured Rhodospirillales bacterium | reverse complement strand
CTCGACGCAGCCGCCATAATAGCGGCGGCCGGGGTAGCCCTCGGCGTATTTATTGGTGAGCACCGAGCCCTGGGCCTCCATCACCGCCCGCGAGACGATGTTCTCGGAGGCGATCAGCTCGATGCCGTCCTGCTGGCGGACGAGTTCGCGGCCGATGGCGGCGGCGAGTTCCGGGTCGGACTCGGCGAGGGAGGCGGCGAAGAAGCCGGGGGCGACGATGTGGTTCATGCGGGGATTCCCTGGCTGGGGGCGAGTTTGGCGATGCGGCCGACATGGCGGCCACGTTCGAAATCGGTGGTGAGGAAGGCGCGGATGATGTCGGATGCCGCCTCTTCGCCGATCAGGCGGGCGCCGAGGGCGAGCGCGTTGGCGTCGTTATGGCCGCGGGCAAGGCGGGCGGTGGTGGGCTCATGGGCGAGCACGCAGCGGATTTCCGGGTGGCGGTTGGCGGCGATCGACATGCCGACGCCGCTGCCGCAGATCAGCACGGCGTAGCGGGCCTGCCCGGCCGCGACCGCGCGACAGGCGCGGTGGGCGAAATCAGGGTAGTCAACGCGCTCGGCGGAATCGGTGCCGTGATCGGTCACCTTGCAGCCCTGGGCTTCGAGCAAAGCGCGCACGGCGGCCTTCAGCGGGAAGCCCGCGTGGTCGCAGGCGAGCGCCACGGCGACGGGCGGGGCGGGGAAATCCTTGTCCATGGCGGGCCTGTATCATGCGCGGGAGCGGCGGTGTATCGCGCGCACGGCGGCGCGGTGCAATGCCGGCATGCGCGATCCGGGGCTACGCGGCGAACCTGAACCGGGCGACGCGGGATTGGCGGCGCTGATAGGCCCGCACGTAGCGGCGGATCCGCCGTTCGTCGCGGGAGCGGAGCCACGCGCTCAGGATATCCGGCCCGTAGAGGAGCAAATAGGGCGCGATCCAGAGTTCGATGGTCAGCACGCCGAGGAACCAGTTGAGGTTGATGTGCATCACGCGGCCACTCCGCTTGGCCTGCGGAAAATGGGCCGGGCCGCGGCGAATCGCAAGCGGCGCGATGGGCGCGCGAAAGCCCCCGCGCATCGCCGTCAGGCCATGCCGGGTGAGGTATCGGGGATCGGCGCGTTTCACGCGGGTGGGCCGTGCACGAGGGCGCCCGACGGCGCGCTGGTGGATGCGCGCATGGGAGTGGTGTGGCGGCGCGGGCGGGGCAGCAGGCGCGCGGCACGCCAGGGCGCGGGAACGGCGACCCACTCCACGTAGGGCTCGTCCGCCATGTCCGCCTCGGCGATCGCGCGGAGCACGCCCGTCATCACCCCCGGCTCGACCGGTGCCCAGGTCGCCCGGCGCCGCATTCCGGTCGCGCCCAGCAGGGCGGCCAGCAATGCGCCGAGCACCGCGCCGAGGGCGGCGGCGATGCGCGTGGCGTCGTCCAGGCGATGGGTGGTCGGGCGGGGCATAAGGTTTTGGTCACTCCTGATTGCGTGAATGACCAATATAAATAACTTTTAAGTGGAGCGCAAGGGGTATTTCCTAGATAACGAGGAAATTTTGCGTCGTCGCGGCCGCGCGCGCAAGGCGGTCAGCGCAGCCGGTGCCGTTCGAACCAGCCGATCGTCGCCGAAACCTCGGCGGCGAACAGCGAGGGGCGCATCACCGAGGAGCTGTGGGAGGTGCCGGGGAAGCGGAGCAGCTCGGCCTCGACGCCCGCGAGTTTGAGGGCGGTGTACATCTGGATCGCCTCGGCGGCGGGGGTGCGATGATCCGACTCGCCGCACATCAGCAGCGTCGGCGTGCTTGCGGCGGCGACATGGGCGAGCGGGGAGAGGGCGCGGTAGCCCGCCGGGTCCTCCCAGGGCAGCTTGCCGCCCATCCAGGTGACGCCGAGCGAGGGGCCGATATCGGAGGTGAGGATCAGGCTCTCCCAGTTCACCACCGGCTTGATGGAGACCGCGGCGCGGAAGCGGTTGGTATGGGTGATCGACCACAAGGTGAGCACGCCGCCACCGCTGACGCCGGTGACGAAGAGGTTGCGGGCGTCGATCTCGGGCCGGGTGATGGCGGCATCGACGGCGGCCATCAAATCCGCCCAGTCGGGCCCGGGGAAGCGGGCGTGGAGCGCGTTGGCGAAGTCCTCGCCATAGCCGGTGGAGCCGGTCGGGTTGACTGAGAGCACGGCGTAGCCGGCGGCGGCAAGAAACTGATATTTCATGGAAAACCGTGCGCCGTACTGGGCGTAGGGGCCGCCATGGATTTCGAGGATCAGGGGATGCGGCCCCTGCCCTTCCGGCAGCATGAGCCAGCAGGGGATCTCGCGGCCTTCCGGCCCGGTGACGCTGAACGCCTCGGCGTCGCGGAACCCGCCGGCGAGGGGCTGGTTGAGGCTGGTGAGCACCGCCTGGTCGCCATTCGGGGTCACCAGCGCGACGTCGGACGGTGTGGTGGTGGTGGTGCGGACATAGGCAACGCTGCCATCGGTGGCGACGGAGAAGGTGGCGCCGCCGCCATAGGGCATCTCGATCTGCCCGCTGCCGGCATCCTGGGCCAGCACGGTGAGCGCGCCATCGAGGGTGACGCGGGCGATGCGGGTGTGGCCGGCATCGTCGTAATTCACGACCAGGGAGGCGCCATCCGCCGCCCAGGCGATTTCGCCGATCGAGCGGTCGAAGTCGGGGAGGATTTCGCGCGGCGTGCCGCCGGCGAGCGGCATGAGGAAGAGGCGGCGCAGATGATGGCTGAGGCCGCGATGCAGCACGGCGGTGAAGGCGAGCCACTTGCCGTCCGGCGAGGGGGCGGGGTGGGCCGTGCCGCCCTTGATGTCGGTGAGGCGGCGCACACTGCCATCGGCGAGGGTGACGGCGTGGATGTCGGTCTCGCCGGGCTCGCGGTCCCAATCCGCCGCCTGACTGCCGGCGAACAGCATTTCCTGGCCGTCGGGGGTGAAGACGAGGCCGGGCGGGTTGTGGTGCGGCATGCCGCTGTACCATTGGCCGGCGGTCAATTGCAGCGGCGCGCCGCCGGCGGCGGGGACGACGAAGGCGTGGAAGACGCTTTCCGGCAATTCGCCGGAGACGTCATGGCGGTAGAACAACCGATGCGTGTGCTTGACCGGCGCCGCCCAGGTGGCACCGGGCGGCGGGGTGAGCAGGCCGAGCCAATCCGGCAGGGCGGCGTCGAGGCGCTGCTGGAAGGCGATCAGCGTGCCGTCGGGCGACCAGGCGAGGTCGCGCAGCGGCGCCTCGGTGCTATGCAAGACCCGCAGCGTCCCGTCATGCAGGGCGACCTGGCTTTGGCCGCCGACGCGCCGCAGCAGGGCGATGCGCCGCCCATCCGGCGCGATGCGGGCCATGATGACGCCCTCGGTGCCGGCGATTTCCGTCCAGGCGCCGCGATCGAGGCTTTCGACGAGGCGGGGGATCCGGCTGTCGGTGGCGATGTCCCGCTTCGTCAGGGTGGCGATCACCCGGCGCCCATCGGGGGCTATCCGCGCGTCGGTGACGCTCTCGAAGGCGAACACATCCTGGGGCGTGAGCGTGCGGGGCATCGGAAGGACTCCTTGGTGGGCGCTTTCCTGGGGTGGGCGCTATCCTGGCGTTGGCGCCATCCTGGCCACCTCGGCGGCGCTGCGCAACGCGGGGCTAGACCGTCAGCGCGATCGCGAGCGCCTGACCGATGGCGGCCTGGCAGGGGTCGATGACGGGCAGGCCGAGATCGGCCTCGATGGCGGCGCGATGATGGCTCATGCCGGTGCAGCCGAGGATGATGGTATCCGACCCGGCGTCCGCCAGTTTCTTGGCCGCGGCGATCAGCCGGCCGCGGGCCGCTTTGGGATCGAGCAGGGTTTCGAGCGAGACGTTCATCGCCACCTCCGCCGCCAGCCGCGACTCGAGGCCGAGCGAGCGCAGCGCGGCCATGTGGCGCGACTTGGAGGCGTTGGCCAGCGCGATGACGCCGAAGCGCTCGGCCCGTGCCACGGCGGCGGTGACGGCGCAGCGGAAAATGCCGAGGACGGGCGCGGGGGTGCAGGCGCGCACAGCCTCGATCCCGGGGTCCGACGCGCAGGCGACGACGAAAATATCGGCGGTGGCGCGCTCGACGAAGTGGCACAGCGGCTCCACTACCGCATGCCAGTCCCGCCAGGAATAGATCGCCTTCGGGCCGGTCGCGAGGGTGGCGACATCGATTTCCGGGCCGTCGAGGCGGCGGAAGGGGGCGATTGCGGCGGCGATGCCGGCCGAGCAATCCTGGCTGCAGTTGGGATTGATGACGAGAATGCGGGACATGCGCAAAGTCTTGATCGCCAAGGGGCGCGGGATCAAGTAATGCTGCACTGCGGCGAGCGCTTTTGCCGGCCGCTGCTGAAAGGTCTCGCCGTGACCGAGGTCTCACCCGTCCGCTGGACGCCCGATCGCTCGCCGAAACTGCCGCCCTGGCCGGTGCCGCGCATGGCCGATGCCCTGCGCCGCGGTGCCATGGGCACCTGCCCGGCCTGCGGAAAAACCAGGCTGTTCGCGAAGTTCCTCCGCATCAAGGCGGAGTGCTCGGCCTGCCAGGCGCCGCTTGGCCTGGCGCGCGCCGATGATGCGCCGCCCTATTTCACCATTGTCGTGGTGGGGCACCTCATCGTCCCGGCGATGCTGGTGGTGGAGAAGACCTGGGCGCCGGATTTGTGGATCCACGCGGCGATCTGGCTGCCGCTGACGGTCTTGCTGGCGGTCGGGCTGCTGCAGCCGATCAAGGGTATGACGGTGGGGGCGATGACCTCGCTCGGCATGCTCACGGTGGAAGGCCCGGGCTGAGCCGATGACCACGGCGGCCGAACTGGCGGCGGAAGGGGCGCGACTGGTCGATATCGCGCTTGAGGGCGAGACGCTGACGCGGCTCTCCCCGCTGCTGGAGGCCGATCTGGCGCAGGCGGTCGCCGATCTCCAGGAAGATAGCCGGTTTTATCCCGTCGCCGGCGGCGCCGGGCCGTACGGGCTGCGGCTGTCGATCCAGCACGGGCGGCTGGTGTGCGATGTGCGCGCCGCCGATGGCACGCCGCTGCGGGGTATTCTGCTCGCGCTCGGGCCGTTCCGTGGGCTGATCCGCGACTATCAGATGCTGGTGGATAGCCATGTGCTGGCGGTGGCCGAGGGGCGCGAGCAGCGCATCCAGGCGATCGACATGGGCCGCCGCGGGCTGCACAACGAGGGGGCGGAGCTGCTGATCAAGCGGCTGGAGGGCAAGATCGCCATCGATTTCGCCACCGCGCGGCGGCTTTTCACTTTGGTCTGCGTGCTGCATCAGCGCGTCTGACCACTCTACACGGGCATACGCATGAAGATCGACGGCACGCCTTATCGCAGCGTTTGGGTGAATGAGCAGGATGGCTGGTCCGTCCATATCCTCGACCAGACGCGCCTGCCCTGGGCGGTGGACGTGCTCCGCCTCACCGACGTCGCGGCCGCCGCGCATGCGATCCGCTCGATGCAGGTGCGCGGGGCGCCGCTGATTGGCGCGGTGGCCGCCTATGGGCTGTGTCTCGCGCTGCGGGCCGATGCAGGGGCGATGGAGCGGGATGCCGCGTTGCTCGCCGCGACACGGCCGACCGCGGTGAACCTGCAATGGGCGCTCGACCGGATGTTGGCCCGGCTGCGCCCGCTCGATGGCGCGGCACGGGTAGCCGCCGCCTATCGGGAGGCCGCCGCCATCGCCGATGAGGATGTCGGGATGTGCGCGGCGATCGGCCGGCATGGGCTGGAGCTGATCGAAGGGCTGGCGCGGCCGGGGCGAACGGTCAACATCCTCACCCATTGCAACGCGGGCTGGCTCGCCACCGTCGACTGGGGCACCGCGCTGGCGCCGATCTACATGGCGCATGACCAGGGGATCGACCTGCACGTGTGGGTCGACGAGACGCGCCCGCGCAATCAGGGGGCGCTGCTGACGGCCTTCGAGCTCGGCAGCCATGGCGTGCGCCACACCGTGATCGCCGATAATGCCGGTGGCCATTTGATGCAGCACGGGATGGTCGATCTCGTGATTGTCGGCACCGATCGCACGACGCGGATCGGTGATGTGGCGAACAAGATCGGGACGTATCTCAAGGCGCTGGCGGCACACGACAATGGCGTGCCGTTCTGGGTCGCGGTGCCGTCCTCCACCATCGACTGGACGATTGCCGATGGGGTGCGCGAGATCCCGATCGAGGAGCGGGCGGCGAGCGAGGTGACCACCATCAGCGGCCGCGCGATGGATGGCACGGTGACCACGGTGCGCATCGCGCCTTCCGCGAGCCCTGGCGCCAACCCGGCTTTCGATGTGACGCCGGCGCGGCTGGTGCGCGGGCTGATCACCGAGCGCGGACGCTGCGCGGCCAGCGAAGCGGGGCTGCTCGGGCTGTTCCCCGAGCGGCGATGAGCGCCGTCTCTTAACTTACACAAGATTAAGCTTGCTCTATAGGCAACCCGCGTCAGACTGTGGGGATGCAAATGATCCGGAGTGAGCGTCGAAGTGGCTGAGTTCTGGGCCGAGTGGGGGGCGCTGGCGTATCTTGGCGCCGCTGCGTGGGCGTTTTTCGAGGGGGAGACCTTCGTGCTGCTGGCCTCGGCCGCGGGCAAGGCCACGGGGCTGATCAATCCCTGGTACCTCCTGGTCAGCGTCTGGCTCGGCTCCTATCTCGGCGATCAGGTGTGGTTCACGCTCGGGCGGAAATTCGGCGTCGGCGTGGCGAAGCGGATTCCGGGCGCCGAGCGCCGCCTTGTTCAGGCCCTGAGCTTTCTGGACCGGTACGGCACGCTGTTCGTGCTGTCCTTCCGCTTCGTCTATGGCATCCGCAACGTGTCCTCCGCCGCTTGCGGCGTCGCGGGGATGAACTGGGCGCGGTTCGCGTTCTGGAATTTCATTGCCGCCGGGCTCTGGGCCACGAGCTTTGTCGCCGGCGGGTGGTATCTGGCGGAATGGCTGGGGCCGGATGGCGTGTATTGGATGCTCGCCGGGGTTGGCGCCTGCCTGGTGCTGGTGATTATCTACAAGGTGTGGCGCGGGATTCAGCGCGCCGCCGCCAAGCAGGCCGCCTAGAGCGGAGGGATGGACGCAATGCGCCAGATCGCCGGACAACGCTATCTCAACCTCGAATCCTTCCGCCGCGACGGACAGGGCGTGAAAACCCCGCTGTGGTTCGCCGCCGACCCGGCTGAGCCCGACCGGTTCTATGTCTACAGCACGGCTGACAGCTTCAAGGTGAAGCGTATCCGCCGCAATGCGCAGGTGCGGATCGCCGCGTGCACCATGCGCGGCCATCTGCTGGGCGATTGGATGGATGCGCGGGCCGAGATCGTCTCCGGGGCGGAGGCGGCGCATGCGATGGCCCTCCTCGATCGCAAATATTTTCCGTGGAAACAGCTGATCGGCCTGTTCGCCCGGCTGCGCGGCCATCAGCGCGCGGTTATCCGCATCAGCGCGGCCGCATGATCAGCGTCGATGAGGCCAGAAGCCGCATCCTCGCCGGGTTGCGGCCGACGGCGGCCGAGATCGTGCCGTTGGCTGGCGCCTGGGGACGGGTGACTGCCCAGCCGGTCGCCGCGCGGCTCACCCAGCCGCCGCAGGATGTCTCGGCAATGGACGGCTACGCGCTGCGCGCCGCGGATGGTGTGCTCGGCGCAACGCTTGATGTGGTGGGCTCTGCCCCCGCCGGACATCCCTGGCCCGGCACGCTCGGCACCGGCCAGGCTCTGCGGCTGTTCACCGGCAGCATCATCCCCGCTGGCGCTGATGCGATCCTGCTGCAGGAGGACGCCACCCGCGAGGGCGAGCGGGTGACGGTGAACGAGGCGGTGGTGGCCCGGCGCCATATCCGCCGCGCCGGGCAGGACTTCGCCTCAGGCGACGTGTTGGTTCCCGCCGGCAAGTTATTGAATGCACGGGAAATCGGCCTGATGGCGGCGGGGAACCATCCCTGGGTCGCCGTCCATCGACGTCCCCGCGTGGCCATCCTCGCCACCGGCGACGAGATTGCGCTGCCCGGCGAGCCGATCCCGCCGGGCGGCATCGTCTCCTCCAATTCGCACGCGCTGGCCGCCTTGGTACAGGCTTGTGGTGGCGAGGCGGTGGTGCTGCCGGTGGCGCCCGACGACAGCGCCGCCATCGCCGCGGCGGCCGCGGGCGCGCGCTCCTGCGATATTATGGTGACGACGGGCGGCGCCTCGGTGGGTGAGCACGACCTGATCCAGTCCGCCCTCGCCCCGGCCGGGCTGGTGATCGATTTCTGGAAAATCGCGATGCGCCCGGGCAAGCCGCTGATCCACGGCGCGCTTGGCGATGTGCCGCTGCTCGGCCTGCCCGGCAACCCGGTCTCCTCCCTGATCACCGCCATCCTGTTCCTGCTGCCGGCGCTGCGGGTGCTGTCAGGCCTGCCCGGCGCGCAGCCGCCGGTCGGCCAGGCCGTGCTTGGCGCCGATCTGCCCGCCAATGATCATCGCGCCGATCATCTGCGGTCACGCCTCAGCCTCGACTCCGCGGGGAATGCCGTGGTGACCGCTTTCACCCGGCAAGATTCCGCGATGCTGCGGCTTTTGGCCGAGTCGGACGCGCTGATCCTGCGCGCACCGCATGCGCCGGCCGCGAAAATCGGCGAAATTGTGCCGATTATCCGGCTTGATCTGCTTGGCCTGTGAATAAGTTTGACACGGGGAAGGGAACTTAAATAGAACGGGGTATGAGTTGCCGATTTGTTCCGAACGGCGCACAGGAGTTCCCGTCCAATGCTCACCCGCAAGCAGCATGAGTTGCTTACCTTCATCGATCGCCATCTCCGCACCACCGGGTTTTCCCCGAGTTTCGAGGAGATGAAGGATGCGCTGAACCTGCGCTCCAAGTCCGGCATTCACCGGCTGATTTCGGCGCTGGAAGAGCGCGGTTTCCTCCAGCGGCGTCACCACCGCGCCCGTGCGCTGGAAGTCGTCCGCCTGCCCGATGACATCACCGCGCGCGACAAGGCGGTGGCCGAACTCGGCGAGCCCGCTGCGGTCTCCGGCGGCTTCACCCCCAACGTGATCCGCGGTGATTTCAGCGGCCGCCTCGCCGGCGCCAAAGCGGCGAATGACGCGGTCTCGGTGCAGGTGCCGCTTTACGGGCGCATCGCCGCCGGGCTGCCGATCGAGGCGCTCGGCGATACCACGCGGCATATCGACCTTCCCGCCGCCATGCTGGGATCGGGCGAGCACTTCGCCCTCGAAGTCGATGGCGAGTCGATGATCGACGCCGGGATCTGGGATGGCGACACGGTGATCATCCGCAAGTCCGACACCGCCGACACCGGTGATATCGTGGTGGCGCTCGTTGACGAGCAGGATGTGACGCTCAAGCGCCTGCGCCGGCGCGGGAATTCGATCGCGCTGGAGCCGGCCAACGCCACGTTCAAGACGCAGATCTATCCGGCCGACAAGGTCCGGGTGCAGGGTAGGCTGGTCGGGCTGCTCCGCCGATATTGAGGAGAGGCTTGCTTCGGGGCGCGGGCTGACGGCAGGCTGCTTGGAGCAAGAAGGAGCCCGCCATGCCCCGCCCCATCCGCCACCTGCCCGAACCCCGGGCCATGATCGTAGCCCCGCAGCCGGAGGCGGTGGAGGCGGGCACCGAGGTGTTGGCGCTCGGCGGTAGCGCGGTGGATGCCGTGCTCGCCTGCGCCTTCACCCAGGGCGTGGTAGACCCGATGATGTGCGGGATCGGGGGCCTCGGCTCGATGCAGGTGTTCGACCCGAAATCCGGCAGCCATATCATTCTCGACGGGCTCTCCACCTGCCCCGCAGCCGCTTCGCCTGAGATGTGGGAGCGCATTTTCGAGCGCGAATGCTCGGATGGCTATGGCTACGTGCTGAAGGGCGCGGTCAACGAGGTCGGCCACCAGGCGGTCACAACTCCTGGCATTCTCCGGGTATTCGAGGCCGCGCATGCCCGCTTCGGCCAGCGGGACTGGGGGAGCCTGTTCGGCCCGGCCATCCGCTTCGCCCGGGAGGGCTGGGTGGTGCGCCCGCATGTCTCGGCGATGTTCACGATGAACGAGGCCGCGTACGGTCGCGCCGGCTACGCCACCAAGCTGTCCTACACCCCGGACGGCACTCGGCTCTACATGCGCGACGGCGCGCCGAAGCGGGTGGGAGATCCCGTCCACAACCCCGAACTCGCCGCCACCCTCGCCGAAATCGCCGCCAACGGTGCCGAGAGCTTTTTTACCGGCGGCATTGCGGCCCGCATCGACGCCGACATGCGGGCCAATGGCGGGCTGCTCTCTCTTGCCGATCTCGCGGAGTTCCGCGTGCGCGAACACGCGCCGCTGGAAATCATCTATCGCGGCCGCCGGATCGCCGCCCCTCCCCCGCCGGCAGGCGGCATCGTCATCGCCGAGATGCTGCGCATCCTCGAGCGGTTCGACCTGGTGGCGATGGGTCATAATTCCCCTGAATATATCCGCGTGCTGGCCGAAGCGATGAAGATCGCCGGGTTCGACAAGGACACGCATATCGGCGACCCCGATTTCGTACCGCCGCCCTTGGAAATGCTGCTTTCGGACGGGTACGCCGATGGCTGCGCCGCGCGCATCCGGGCCGGAGAGAAGACCTCGCTGCCCCGCGTCGGCGGCGATGCCAAGCATACCACGACGATCTCCTGCGTGGATGCGGAGGGCATGGTGGTCTCACTCACCCATACGCTTGGCACGCCGTCCGGGGTTATCCCACCAGGCACCGGCTTCATGCTGAACGGCGCGATGAACTGGTATGACCCGCGGCCAGGCCGCGCCGGCTCCATCGCCCCGCGCAAGCGCCGTTTTTCGTCGATGTCCCCCACCATCGTGCTGGAGGGCAACACGCCGGTCGCCACGCTCGGCGCGCCGGGCGGCGCTTGGATCGGGGTCGCAATTCTGCAGGTGCTGCTGAATGTGCTGGATTGGGGGATGAGCATGCAGGAGGCGGTGCAGGCGCCGCGCTTCTCGGCGACGACCAATGACATCGACATCTCCAACCGCATCACCCGCGCCACCCAGCGCGCGGTGGAAGCGATGGGCTACGGTGTGAAACGCTCGCCGATGAGCTTCCCCTTCGCCGCGCCGCACGGCATCACCATGTGGGACGGGAAGCTGGAAGGCGGCGCCGACCCGCAGCGGGACGGCTATGTCGGCGTGGTCGCCTGAGACTCAGTCGACCGGCACCGCGTCGGAAGGCGCGACGACCAATCCGGCGGGAATCGCGCCGCCGACCGGCCTCAGCGGCATCCATGGCCGCTCGCCGCGCAGTTCGCGATCAGTCAGCACCGTGACGCCGGATTCGGTCACCCAGGCGGCGCTCGCCCCGCCGCGCCAGACGCTGAAGCGGTCGATGTAGGGTGGTGGGCGGGCGCACTTGAAGCGCAGTGGCTCGAGGGAGACCACCAAATCCCCCTCGCAGGAGGCCCCGGAACGGACGATGCGGACGGTGCGTTCGTGCATACGTGCCGCACAGTCCGCATCGGTGCAGGTGATCGTGCCGCCCGGAGAGGTGGCGGGCGGCAAGGGCTGGGCGGCCGCATCGGTGCCCCAGAGCTGGCGCCAAGTGTCCCGCACGAGGCCTGATCCGCCCTTGGCGGGCGTGATGAATATGGCTTCTCCGGTGCGCAGTCCGATCATCCGCGCGTCGGCGGAGACCACCACATCCGGCGGCGGGGCGGCGAGCGGCGAGAGCGCCCCGGCGAGGATCGCCAGCAGCCCGAGCAGGCGCAGCCGAGTCCGCCATATGCCGAGCCAGGCGAGCCCGAGGGAGAGCAGAAGCAGGCCCCAGGGCGCCATATGGGGCACCGCGATCACCGCCGCCGGCCAGGCAGCGACCTGGCGGCCGACGAGCAGGATCAGATCGATGCCCCAGCCCATCACCCACAGCACCGGCGCTTCGGCATGCAGCGGCATCAGCAGCAGCGCCAGCATCCCCGCCGGCATCACCCATAGCGCGGTGAGCGGCACGGCGACGACGTTGGCGGCGATGTAGTAGAGCTGGGCGTGGCCGAAGTGATAGGCACCGTAGGGGGCGGAGGCGGTGCCGGCCAGTGCGCTGGTCAGGGCCAGGGCGACCACATGGCCGAGGATGCGGCGGTGCAGGGCGCCGTCGCCGTGCAGGCGAGCCAACGCCGGCCGCAGCGCTTCGTAGCCGGAGATCAGCGCCAGCACGGCGGAAAAGCTCATCTGGAAGCTCACGCCCATCACCTCATGCGGGGCGATGAGCACCAGCACTGCCATGGCCAGCCCGAGCCCGCGCAGCGACATCGCACGCCGCCCGACGATCACGCCCAGCGTCACCAGCGCAGCCATCGCGAAGCTGCGCATGATCGGCACGTGTGCGCTCGTCAGCACCATGTAGAACAGCCCGGCCGCCAGCGCGGCGACCGCGGCGATCTGCTTCAGCGGCCAATGCAGGGCGGCGCGCTCCGACAGCGCCATCCCCATGCGCGAGAGGCCAAACGCCCATAGCATCACCACCCCGATATGCAGTCCGGCGATGGCGAGCAGATGGGCGAGGCCGGAATCCCGGAAGGCCGCGCGATCGGCCTCCGGGATCGAAGCGGTGCCGCCGGTGAGCAGGGTGGCCGCGATCGCCGCGCGCTCCGCCGGCAGAGCGGCGGAGACGCGGGCGATGATGGTCTCACGCAGCGCCTGCACACTGGCCGCGATGCCGGCGGCCGCCCCAGGCGACACCGACTGCACGGGCCGCAGGGCGAAGCCGTAGCCGCCGAAGCCGGCATAGAAGGCATCGCGTTGGAAATCCCAACCGCCGGGGACCGCGGGCGGCGCGGGGCGGCTGACCATGGCGCGGAGCGCGATGCGGTCGCCGGTTGCCATCGGCGTCTCATCGCCCGCCCGCAGCCGGATGCGCAGCAGGCGCGGCAGCGGGTCACCGGCATCGATACGCGCGGCCTCGATGGTCACCCGCCGCCCGGCCGGCAGTTGCTCGACCGCGCGGAGTTGCCCGGTGATCTCCAGCGCACGGTTGGGCAGGTCCAGGAGGGGCGGCGCGCGCCACGTAGCGAACTGGGCCGAGCCCATGCCGATGGCCGCCGCGACGACCAGCATCGCCAGCGTGCGTAGCCAGAGGGAGCGGGCCAGCGCAACGGCCAGCACGGCGAGGCATCCAACCCCTGCCCCGGCCAACCTCGACGGCTCGGCGCCAAGGCTAAAATAGTAGGCCGCCCCAAGCGCCATCGCCACCGGCAGCCAGAGCGCGAAACGGCCGCGCTCGGCCTCCATCCACCTGGCGAGGACGCCGGGCGTGCGGAAGGCGTCATCGCTCATGCCGGATTGCATGACTGCCACGCTACGACGCAACGTCGGCCCATGATAGAAGCGCGGCCCGTCGACGAGAGACCGAGCCATGACCGTCCGCACCCGCTTCGCCCCGAGCCCCACCGGCATGCTGCATATCGGCGGCGCCCGCACCGCGCTGTTTAACTATTTGTTCAGCCGCCACCACGGGGGCGAATTCCTGTTGCGCATCGAGGACACCGACAAGGAGCGCAGCACCCAGGCCGCCACCCAGGCGATTCTCGACGGTCTCGCCTGGCTCGGCCTCGAGACGGATGCACCGCCGGTCTACCAGTCCAAGCGCGCCGCCCGGCATGCCGAGGTGGCGCATGCCATGGTCGCTGCAGGGAAGGCGTATAAGTGCTGGCTGTCGGCCGATGAGCTGAAGGCGATGCGCGAGGCCAATCCCGGCCTCAAGGTCCGCAGCCCCTGGCGCGACCGCGATCCGGGCACCGGGCCCAACGATGTCGCCCCGGCGATCCGCCTGCGCGCCCCGCAGGAGGGCGAGACGGTGGTGGAGGATCTCGTGCAGGGCACCGTACGAGTCGCCAATGCCGAACTCGACGACATGATCATCCTGCGCAGCGACGGCACGCCGACCTACCAGCACGCCGTGGTGGTGGACGACCATGACATGGCGATCACCCATGTCATCCGCGGCGATGATCACCTCACCAACACCTTCCGCCAGGCGCAGATCTATGACGCCATGGGCTGGGAGCGCCCGCGCTTCGCCCATGTGCCGCTGATCCATGGCGCCGACGGGCATAAGCTCTCCAAGCGCCACGGCGCCGTCTCGGTGATGGAGTTTGACGTCCAGGGCTATTTGCCCGAGGCGCTCTGCAACTACCTCATGCGGCTGGGCTGGTCGCACGGCGATCTCGAGGTGATTTCGCGGGATGAGGCGATCCGGCTGTTCGACATCGTCGACGTCAACCGCGGCGCCGCACGGATGGACTACGCCAAGCTCAACAATCTCAACGGCGTCTGGATCCGGGCCGCCGAGGATGCCCGCCTCACGGAGATGGTGCTGGCCCGCCTTGCCGGGCGTGAAGGCCTCGATCTCATGGCCGGCGCCCCGCGCATCGCCGCGCTGATGCCGGAGCTGAAGCAGCGGGCCAAGACGATGATCGAACTCGCTGACTCCGCAGCATTCCTCGCCCGCCCCCTCCCCTTGCCGCTCGACGCCAAGGCCGCCGCCGCCCTCACCGACGAGGGGCGCGCTTTGCTCGCCGGCCTCAAGGGCATCCTGGCCGCAACCGCATTCGAGCGGGAGGCGATCGACGGCGCGCTGCGCAGCTTCGCCGAGGCGCAAGGCAAGAAGCTCGGCCAGATCGCCCAGCCGCTGCGCATCGCCCTCACCGGCAGCACCGTCAGCCCCGGCATCGACGCGACGCTGCTGGCCCTCGGTAAAGATGAGGCGCTGGCCCGCATCGCGGCGCTGGCCGGCTGATCAGCCGATCTCGATGGCGTCGACCCGATCGGGGTAGAACGCGAGGTAGCCGCTGATCGCTTCGACCGCCTCGATTGGCGTCTCGTAGGTCCAGATCGCGTTGACCGTCGTGCGGTCACCGACGGTGACGCTGTAATAGCTGGCGTCGCCCTTCCAGGGGCAATGGCTCGCGTGCGCGGTGCGCTGGCACAACTCCATGCGGACATCGCTGCGCGGGATGTACTGCACCGGGCCGTAGGGCGTCTCGCGGAGCGTGAGTGCCGCCGTGGTATCGGCGATGGTCACGCCCGCGAAGCTCACCCGCACCCGCCCCGGCGTTGGCACGATGGTGATCTGCTTGGTCGGTTTGGTCTCGGGCATGGCGGCCTCCATGCGTCAGCCTAGCATGATCGGGCGCCCCCCTGTAACCTGCGGCCCCGTCACCGACGGGACCCCATCCTTTGGCCCTAGCACACCGCCACCTCCTGCAAATCGAGGGCATGCACCCGCCCGAGATCGACTCCGTGCTCGATCTCGCGGAGAGCTACGCCTTGCTCAACCGCTCCGGCAAAACCCAGCGCGATCTGCTGCGCGGACGCACGCTGATCAATCTTTTTTTCGAAGATTCAACGCGTACTCGCACGAGCTTCGAGCTGGCGGGCAAGCGGCTCGGCGCCGATGTGATCAACATGTCGGTCTCCACCTCCTCGGTGAACAAGGGGGAGACGCTGCTGGACACCGCCGCCACCCTGAACGCCATGCAATGCGACCTGCTGGTGGTGCGCCACAACCAGTCGGGCGCGCCCAATCTGCTGGCGCGCAAGGTCGATGCCGCCGTGATCAATGCCGGCGACGGCACGCATGAGCATCCGACCCAGGCGCTGCTGGACGCGCTGACGATCAAGCGCCGCAAGGGCCGGATCGAGGGGCTGACGGTGGCGATCTGCGGCGACGTGCTGCATTCGCGCGTGGCGCGGTCGAACATTCATCTGCTGACGACCATGGGCAGCCAGGTCCGCGTCGTCGGCCCGCCGACATTGATGCCGGCGGAGGTCGCGAAGTTCGGCGTGTCGGTGCATCACGACATGAAGGAAGGCCTGGCGGGCGCCGACATCGTGATGATGCTGCGCCTGCAAAAGGAACGCATGACCAGCAGCCTGGTGCCGAGCGAACGCGAATATTTCCGCTTCTGGGGCCTGGACGCGGCGAAGCTGGCGTTTGCCAAACCGGACGCTCTGGTGATGCATCCCGGCCCGATGAACCGCGGCGTGGAAATCGACAGCGCGGTGGCCGATGACCCCGCGCGCAGCGTGATCAAGGAACAGGTGGAGATGGGGGTGGCCGTGCGCATGGCGGTGCTCGACACCTTGTCCCGGGGCGATGGCCGCAACGATGCGTGACGTTTTCTTCTCCAATGTCCGCCTCATCGGTGAGGGCACCGATATCCAGGGCGACCTGCTGGTCCGCGACGGGCTGATCGCCGATTTCGGCGCCGCGCTGGGCCGCCCCGATGGCGCCGAGATCGTGGCCGAGGACGGCGCCATTCTGTGCCCCGGCCTGGTCGATATGCGCGCCGCTTTGGGCGAGCCGGGCTTTGAATACCGCGAAACCATCGCCTCCGCCGCCGTGGCCGCCGCCGCTGGCGGGATCACCACCTTGGCCTGCCTGCCCAATACCCTGCCGGCGATCGACGATCCCGCCTTGGTGCATATGCTGCGCACCAAGGGTGAGGAAACCGGCAGCCTGACCATCCTGCCCTATGGCGCCGTGACCCGCGGCTGCCGGGGGGAGGAAATGGCCGAACTGGGCCTGTTGCGCGAAGCCGGCGCGGTGGCGTTCACCGATGGCTCCCGCGCCATTGCCTCGACCCGGCTGATGCGGGTGGCCTTGTCCTACGCGCGCGGCTTCGGTGCGCGGATCATCCAGCACCCGGAGGACCCGGTGCTGGCCGCTGGCGGTGCGGCGACCGAGGGCGATCAGGCCAGCCGGCTCGGCCTGCCCGGCATTCCCGCCGCGGCGGAGGCCATGATGGTCGCGCGCGACATCCGCCTGGCGCAGTTGACCGGCGGGGCGGTGCATTTCGCGCATATTTCCACCGGGGAAGCGCTGGACCTGATCCGCCGCGCCAAGGATGCCGGGCTGGCCGTCACCTGTGACACCGCGCCGCCCTATTTCGACCTGAACGAGACCGCTATCGGCGAATTCCGCACCTACCAGAAGCTGTCCCCGCCGCTGCGCAAGGATGCGGACCGCCTGGCGGTGATCGCCGGGCTGGCGGATGGGACGATCGATGCCATCGCGTCGGACCATCGGCCGCGCGACACCGATGAGACTCGCCTGCCCTTCGCCGTGGCCCCGCCGGGTGGCGCGGGACTGGCGACGCTGCTGGGGATCACGCTGGGGCAGGTGCATAATGGCAACCTGACCCTGGCGCAGGCGATCGACCTGATCACCGCCCGCCCGGCCCGGCTGCTGGCCGCCGCGGGCGGGCACCTCGCCAAGGGCGCGCCGGCGGATCTCTGCCTGTTCCACCCCGACCGGATCTGGAAGGTCGAGGCCGGCAAGCTACCCGGCAAAGCGCAGAACACCCCCTTCGACGGGCGGGCGCTGGAGGGCAAGGTCATCGGCACCTGGAAAGCCGGGCGCCGGGTTTTCGCCCCTACCCCATCCCAGCCATGACCGCGGCGCTGTTCATCCTGTTCGGCTACGTCTTCGGCGCGGTCCCGTTCGGGCTGCTGCTGACCCGGATGGCCGGGCTGGGTGATATCCGCGCCATCGGCTCCGGCAATATCGGCGCCACCAATGTCCTGCGCACCGGCAACAAGGGGCTGGCGGCGGCGACGCTGCTGCTGGATGCGCTCAAGGGCGTGGCCGCGGTGTTGCTGGCGCGCGCCGTGCTGGATGAGGACGCGGGGCTCTGGGCCGGGTTGGGCGCGGTCCTCGGGCATTTGTTTCCGATCTGGCTGGGCTTCAAGGGCGGCAAGGGCGCGGCCACCGGCTATGGCGTCCTGCTCGCCATCGCCTGGCCGGTGGGCCTGGCCGCGCTGGCGGTGTGGGTGATCGTGGCGAAGGTCGGGCGCATCTCCTCCCTCGCCGCGCTGGCATCCTTCGCCGCCGCGCCGGTTTTTGCGGTTTTTATCGCGAATGCGGGCGTCCTTAAGCTTTCCTTAACGGTTGCCGTGCTTGTCTGGGCGCGCCACCACGCCAATATCCGGCGGCTGCTCACCGGCACCGAACCCCGCATCGGTCAGAGCACCGCACCCGAGGCGTGATCCTGGCCCGCCGGCACCGAGGCCGGCGGCACAGAAGGACGCCTGCCTTGCCCGTCGCGAATCAGCCATCGCCGGATATCATCGACACCCTGCGCCTGGTGCGCACCGAGGGTGTGGGTCCCATCACCTACCGCCGCCTCATCGGCCGCTACGGCACCGCCAGCGCGGCGCTGGCGGCCTTGCCATCGCTGACCCGCGCCGGCGGACGGGTGAAACTGCCCAACACCCCCTCGGTCGCTGAAGCGTCCGAGGAAATGGCCCGCGTGGCCGCGCTCGGCGGCCAGTATCTGTTCATCGGGACCCCGGACTACCCGCCGCTGATGGCCCTGCTGGACGACGCGCCGCCCTGCCTGATGGTGCTGGGCGACGCCGCGCTGCTGCATCGTCCGGCGATCGCGGTGGTGGGCGGGCGGAATGCGTCCGCCAACGGGCAGCGCCTGGCCGAAATCCTGGCCGGCGATCTCGCCGCGTCGCTGGTGGTGATTTCGGGCCTGGCGCGCGGGATCGACGCGGCGGCGCATAAGGGGGCGCTGCGGTGCGGCAAAACCATCGCCGCCATCGCCGGCGGGCTAGATGTCCCCTATCCGCCCGGGCACGAAGAGCTGCAGCATCTCATCGCCCGGAGCGGCGCGGTGGTGACGGAATCGCCCCCGGGCACCGTGCCGCAGGCGCGCCATTTCCCCCGCCGCAACCGCATCATCGCGGGTCTGGCGCTCGGCGTGGTCGTGATCGAGGCGGCGCCGCGCTCGGGCAGTCTGATCACCGCCGGCATCGCGCAGGATCTGGGGCGGGAGGTTTTCGCCGTGCCCGGTTCGCCGCAGGATCCCCGCTCCCGCGGAGCGAACGACCTGCTGCGCCAGGGGGCGATCATGACCGAATCCGCCGCCGACGTTTTGAGCAATCTGCCGTCTCTGGCTCATGACTCTTTCGATCAGCCGATCGTGCGGACAGCCTCGGTGATGGGCGCCGCGACCTCGGAAAACCGCCAGCCCGCCGGCAACGATAGCGGTCCGGAGGTCCGCGAAGCCGTGCTGGCCCTGCTCGGCCCCACACCCACCGCTGTTGACGACCTGTTGCGGCGCTGCCAGTTCTCTGCTGCCGCTGTGATGGCGGTACTGTTGGAACTGGAACTCGCGGGTGGCGTCGATACGCTGCCGGGGAACCGGGTCGCCTTGTCGCAGAGCCCCGCTTCGCCGCTTTTTTCCACGGATGCCCATGTCTGACGTTGTCGTCGTCGAGTCACCCGCCAAGGCCAAGACCATCAACCGGTATCTCGGGGGGGGTTACACGGTGCTGGCCAGTTTCGGCCATGTCCGCGACCTGCCGCCCAAGGATGGCAGCGTCCGCCCGGACCAGGACTTCGCCATGGACTGGGAATCCGATCCAAGGGGGGAGCGCCAGGTCAGTGCCATCGCCAAGGCGCTCAAGGGTGCCAAGACGCTCTATCTCGCGACCGACCCGGATCGGGAAGGGGAAGCGATCTCATGGCATGTGCGGGCGATGCTCGAAGACAAGCGCCTGCTCAAGGGCGTGACCGTCCATCGCATCACCTTCAACGAGATCACCCGCAACGCCATCCAATACGCGATCAAGCATCCGCGCGAACTCGATCAGCCGCTGATCGAGGCCTATATGGCGCGCCGGGCGCTGGATTATCTGGTGGGCTTCACCCTCTCGCCGGTGCTGTGGCGCAAATTGCCGGGCAGCCGCAGCGCCGGGCGGGTGCAATCGGTGGCGCTGCGCCTGATCTGCGACCGCGAGGCCGAGATCGAGGTGTTCCGCAACCGCGAATACTGGACGATCGAGGCGGTGTTCCTCACCCCCTCCGGCGCGCCGTTCACGGCGCGGCTGACGCATCTGAACGGCAAGCGGCTGGATCAGTTCGATCTGAACAATGCCGCCCTCGCGGAAGCGGCCAAGGCGGCGGTGCAGGCCGGCGCCTTCAGCGTCCATTCGGTGGAGCGCAAGCGGGTGCGGCGCAATCCGCCGGCGCCGTTCACGACATCGACCTTGCAGCAGGAAGCGTCGCGCAAGCTGGGGTTCGGGGCGCAGCAGACGATGCGCCTGGCGCAGCAGCTCTATGAGGGGATCGAGATCGACGGTGAGACCACCGGCCTGATCACCTATATGCGAACCGACGGCGTGCAGATGGCTGGCGAAGCGGTATCGTCCATCCGCGCCCATGTCGCCGACGCCTATGGCCCGAACTACATCCCGGCGGCGCCGCGGGAATATGTCAGCAAGGTCAAGAACGCGCAGGAAGCGCATGAGGCCATCCGCCCCACCGATGTCGCCCGCACCCCGGACAGCCGGCTCATCGGCCTGTCGAGCGACCAGCGGCGCCTGTACGAGCTGATCTGGAAGCGCGCCGTGGCGT
>CAIWAJ010000356.1:0-2021 GCA_903910565.1 uncultured Rhodospirillales bacterium | reverse complement strand
GGCAACCGATCTCGTCAGTTGACCCACGCCATGTTCACTCTTCGTGCCGCGAACCGTGCTATCCTGCCCGTTCTATGGCGTACCCCCTAATGGGCCGACACTGGAACTCTTCATCGCGGGCCGGATCGACGAGGCGCTGATCCCGGCCCGGTGGGATGACATCCTCCGACTGGCGAAATCGGTCTGAACAGGCCCTGCGCCGGCAGGCCCCGGCGGCGGAAAGCCCGATCTTCGCCTTCTCGGGCGGGGCGGCAATCATCCTCTGGAACACCGTCTATCTTGGGTGGGCCATTGAGGCGTTACACCGCCAGGGGGAGATTATTCCGAACGAACTGCTCGCCCACTTGGCCCCCCTCGGCTGGCAACACATCAACCTCACCGGCGACTATCTGTCGAGAGTGGCGAGCAGTCCCGGCCCAGCGGAGTTCAGGGAACTCGGGACGGTCATCGACAGAATCGCCGCATGATGTTCTTTATTTGTGCGATTAACGAGGTTTTCTGCCCTTTCTATGGCGTCACCCGGTTCTGCGGTTCGCGACGGATAGGACGGGAGTCGGTATACCGGAAGCCGAACACCAGCCAGCGCCGCCCTGGGCATGAGAAACACGATCCTTCGGCACCTCAGAGTCTAAACTCTCGGGAGGGGGAGATGTCTCACTGTCATGGGCACGGAGGGTCTCCTGTCAGGAGATTCCTCATGAATCATACTTTCGGCCGCGCCCGAATCCACAAAATTTCGTTCAAGCGATTGCCCTGGTTCCCGGGCCTCGGTTCGGTCCAGGGCATCCTCCAGCAGCCAGCGTGTCTTCTGGTCGAGCGCGAGCGGCTCCGATCCGTCCTTCAGCTCAACCTGCTGGAGAACCTCGTCCATGGTATGAAGGCCTTCCAGCACACCGAACGAAAATCTGTCCTCGCGACCGGCCATGAAGCATTCCAGACAGCCGCAATACTGCAGGTCCAGCTGCGTTTTGCCGATGCCCGATTCCCCGACGATCAACAGGCTCGGTATCTGGCTGCTTCGCGGATGATCGAGCAGGAACTGCATCTGATCGAGGATCGAGGATCGCAGCCTCGCGCGGGTCGGCGATTCGCTCGCGCTCCCCAGCACCCGCGAGCCACTGCCGCCATCCCACCAATCGCAGCCTGCTTCCAGGTCGCAACCGTCGTCAGGTGGATGCCGTGCATCGCCCCGATCTCGGCCAGAATCTGCGCGCTCTCGATGGCCTCCGGCGCGACCCGCGCCATGAACCGAGCCGTGTGCTGCTTGCGTGTAACCGAGCCTATATCCCGTCTGCCTTACGGTCAGGATCAGCTTAACCAGCTGTCAAAAATACCGGCCCACGTCAAGGAAATGTTAAAAAGGTTGGGCGTTGCGTTTTCGGCGCGGACTGCTAGATAGCCACTTGGTCGTTGAAGAGAGCGGATCGATGTTGGTTGGAAAAGCGCTCGATGCCATCGGGATATCCGAGGGCACCGACAAGACGTCCCTGGGGAACGATTATCTCCGGCATTACGGACGTATGCTCGAACCGTTCCGCGACGCTGACATCAACGTCCTCGAGCTCGGCGTCGGGTTCGGCGGCTCGCTGAAATCCTGGCGGCGGTTCTTCACCGCGGCGACCATCGTCGGGGTCGATATCGAGGAAATTTGCAACCGTCACCACGACCCGGACAACCGGATCCACGTTCACATCGGATCGCAAACCGACACCGACCTGCTCGACCGCATTTCCGCCGCATTTCCGCCCACCATCGTCATCGACGATGGGTCGCACCACGCGGACCATCAACTCCTCACGTTCAACCACCTCTGGCCGCGGCTGCCACCCGGCGGCTGCTACATCGTGGAGGATATCTTCTTCCAGATGTTTAAGGACCTTTACCCCCACTTCCGCGGGCCGTCCCAGGAATCGATGCTGGAATTCCTCGGTCATCTGGCCGTGGCGCGGTCGGGCGGCCAACATCCCGATGGCGCTCATGGATCGCTGCGGGCCGAACTCATGGGCAGCATCGATCGCATG
>CAIWAJ010000355.1:0-6909 GCA_903910565.1 uncultured Rhodospirillales bacterium | reverse complement strand
GGTTCGAAATCGAGGCGCTGGCCGCCGAGGCGATGGCGTCGCTGGGCGAAATCCCCGCCGAATCCGCCCGCAACATCCGTGAGAAGGGCGGCGCCAAAATTGCCGCCATCTCCGCCGCCGATGTCGAGCGGATCGACGATATCGAGCGCGTCACCCGCCATGATGTCATCGCGTTCCTCACCTGGCTCGCCGAGGCGATCGGCGATGACAGCCGCTTCGTCCATCTCGGCATGACCTCGTCGGACGTGCTGGACACCACGCTCTCCGTCCAGCTCACCCAGGCCGCCGACCTGCTGATCGCCGATATCGACGCCGTGATGGCCGCTCTCAAGGCGCGCGCCTTCGAGCATAAGCACACCGTCACCATCGGCCGCAGCCACGCGATCCATGCCGAACCCACGAGTTTCGGCTTGAAACTCGCCGGCCACTACGCTGAATTTGCACGAAATCGCGCCCGCCTGATCACCGCCCGCGCCGAAATCGCGGTCTGCGCCATCTCGGGCGCCGTCGGCACCTTCGCCCATGTCGATCCCCGCGTGGAAACCTACGTCGCCGAAAAACTCGGCCTCGCCGTCGAGCCGGTCTCCACCCAGGTCATCCCGCGCGACCGCCACGCCGCCTTCTTCTGCGCCCTCGGCGTGGTCGCCTCCGGGGTGGAACGCCTCGCCACCGAGGTCCGCCATCTCCAGCGCAGCGAAGTCCGCGAAGCCGAGGAGTTCTTCCATCCCGGCCAGAAGGGCTCCTCCGCGATGCCCCACAAGCGCAACCCGGTGCTGACCGAGAACCTCACCGGCCTCGCCCGCGTGGTCCGCTCCGCCGTCACCCCGGCGCTCGAGAACGTCGTGCTGTGGCACGAGCGCGATATCAGCCACTCCAGCGTCGAACGCGCCATCGCGCCGGACGCCACGGTCACGCTGGATTTCGCCCTGATGCGCCTCGCCGGGATGATCGAGAAGATGCTCGTCTACCCCGCCCGCATGGAGCACAACCTCGAAAGCCTCGGCGGCGTGGTCCATTCCGGCGAGGTCCTGCTGGCCCTCGCCAAATCCGGTATCCTCCGTGAGGACGCCTACCGCATCGTCCAGCGCAACGCGATGGAGACCTGGACCAAGCTCGGGACGCCAGAGGGACGCGGCTTCCGCGCCAATCTCGACGCCGACCCCGAAGTCGCCGGCCGGGTCGCCCCCGCGGTGCTTGATGCCGCGATGGACCCCGCGCTTCATCTGCGCCACCTCGACGCCTTGTTCACCCGCGTCTTCGGCGACCCCGGGCCGCGGAAAGCCTGAAACGCGGTCTTCCCAAGCCGCGAACCTCGGCGCAATCTAGTCCGAGCAATTGGTCGGCAGGATGAACCACAGCAGCAGGGACGACTCAGGGATGGCCAGCGATACGGCGATGGCGGCGATCCGCGCGCTGGTCGCCGCAATGCCGCGCGCCGCCGCGGTGCTGGACAATGACGGCGCGGTGGTCGCCGAAAACGCCCGCTACCGCATCCGCCTCGCCCAGCACGAAGCCGGCGCTCACGCGATCTCCCGCGAGGAGCGCTCGGACTTCTCCCCAACCGGGGGAGAGCGCTACACGCTGATCACCTACGGAGACACCGCCGCCGCCCACCTCGCCACCCAGCTTTTGACCACGGTGGCAAATGCGCTACCGATCATGTTGAATCTGAAGGATAGACACTCCCGCTATCTATTGATGAACCACTACCAGGCCGCCATCTACGGCACCTCCCCCGAGGCCGCCGTCGGCCGCACCGCCGGTGATCTGCTGGGGGCCGAGTATGGCGCCTATACCGGCAAGATCGACGCCGACGTGCTATCATCCGGCAACCCGACGCCGTTCTATGAGGAAAGCTACCCGACCGCCGACGGGACGACGCGGCGCTGGCTAACCAGCAAGGTGCCGGTAACCGATGCCGCCGGCGCGATCTGGGGGATCGCCACCGTCGCGCTCGACATCTCCGACCGTGCCCGCCTCGAGGAGGGCCTACGCCAGGCCAAGGAGCAGGCCGAGGCGGCCAGCCGCGCGAAATCCGGCTTCCTCGCCGCGATGAGCCATGAATTGCGCACCCCGCTCAACGCGGTGATCGGATTTTCCGAGATCATGCACCAGCAGGCGCTGGGGCCGCTGGGCAGCAAGGAATACATCGACTACGCCGCGCATATCCTGTCGAGCGGCCAGCATCTGCTGTCCTTGATCAACGACGTGCTGGATTTCGCCCGCATCGAATCCGGCAGCCTCAACCTCAACATCCGCCCGCTCGACCTGGGCGCCCTGCTCAAAGCCTCGCTCGGCGTCATCGCCCGCGCCGCGGAGACGGCGGGGGTGGTGCTGGATGTCACCATCTCCGAGCAGAAAGTGGTGCTCCGCGCCGACTCCCAGCGCCTGCGCCAGATCGTCGTCAACGTCGCCGGAAACGCGGTGAAGTTCACCCCCCGCGGCGGCCGCGTCGCGGTCACCATGCGCCCGGACATGCGGGGTGGCGCCGTCATCACAATCGCCGATAGCGGTGTCGGTATCGCCGAGGCGGATCTGCCCAACGTGTTCGAGCCGTTCTGGCAAGCCGATAGCGGCCTCGACCGGCTCAAGGAGGGCGCGGGGATCGGTCTCCCACTCGCCCGCCAGCTCGTCGCCCTACACGGCGGACGCCTCGAGCTCGAGAGCCGCTTCGGCGAGGGCACCAAGGTCACGATCAGCCTGCCCGAGCACCCCGACATGGGCCAGGCCAACCGCTAGGCGTCGTCGCACCACGTCGCATGCCAGGCCGCGAGTTCGCCCGCCTGCATGGGCTGTCCGATGAAATAGCCCTGCGCCTGATCGATCCCGGCGGCTGACATGCGCGCCCAGGTCGCTTCGTCCTCGACCCCCTCCGCGATCACCACGAGCCCGACTTCACGCGCCGCTTCAAGAGAGAAAGCCAGAAATTCCGCATGTCCGCCATCAGGGTCCTCGCCTTGAACCAGGCTACGGTCCAGCTTCAGCAGGCTGAACGACATGTCGAGCAGCGGGCGATGGTCGCGGATCGAGGGGCCGACGTCATCGATCGCCAGCCGGTAGCCATTGGCCCGGTACCGCGCGATCATGTTCGCCAGCTCCGGCAACGAGTTCAGTTGCTGGCTCTCCGTCAACTCGATGACGATCTGCTCAGCGTCCAGGCCGCAGCGAATCCGCTCGGCTTTGAGCCAGTCGAGCGTCTCGGGCATCAACAGCACGTCGAGCGGCATATTGATCGCCAATGTCAGGCCCAACCTGGCGAGATCGAACCGCTGCCACTCCTCGAACGCGGTGGCGACAACCGCCTCCGACAACAGACGACCGAGCCCGGCCGCCTCCATCGGGGGAACAAAGCGGTCCGCCTCCACCAGCCCGTGCACCGGATGCTCGAGCCGCGCCAGAACCTCGACGCCGGTCGGATGACGGTCATGCATGCGGACAATCGGCTGATACCGAGTCCGGATGCGGCGCTCTTGCAGCGCCTCCATCAGATCAGCGAGTTGCAAGCGTGTTTCCAGCGCCTTCGCCCCTTCCATCGCACCCTTCATGGCGCTGTTAGAAGCGCTATGCACTTTCTGTCGCACCCGCGCGCGGTAACATCGCCCGCGTTCATCTCATCAACAACCCATGAATAATGGCGGTGAAACGCGGAGGCAAGGGTCGATCCCCGGTCGCTATAGTCGGCCTCATTGCGTGATAAGGGGAAATTCCCGGTTTAGAATCGATTAATCTTTGGCGCCTAGCTTGCCCAATAGGTTGCGGGTCCCGAGGTGAAGTGTCCAAGGCTCTCCACATGAATGTGTCACAGATCGACGATGCATTCGACATCGACTTCGGACAACCAATGCCCGAAGCCGCTGGTGGGCAAACCGCCTTTGCCGCCATTGATCGGTTGGCTGGCCGAACGAGGCTAATGGCGGTGAAGATCGCACCGGGCGTCCCAGCCCGGGCGGCCGAGTTGCAGCGATTTCTGGCCACGCCGATCGCCGGCGTGCTGTCCCCCATCGCCGCGATCACCGCCCGCGACCCCACCGGCCAGGCCGCGCCGTTCATGATCTGTCAGGCCCCCCCAGGCCCCGCGCTGGTGCCGGCGGGCACGGGGCAATTTACCCCGTGGGACGAGTACGCGCTGCTCACCCAGGTTCTACGCCCGGTCGCGCAGACGCTGGAACACCTGCGCCATCAACACATTACCCATCGAGCGATCCGCCCCGGCAATATGTTCCGCGCGGGCGCGGGCGATCCGGTGACGCTGGGGTGCGGCTGGGCCGCTCCGCCGGCCTTCTACCAGCCAGGCCTCTTCGAGCCCCCCTATGTCGCGATCTGCCACCCCTCCGCCCGCGGCGCCGGCAGTATCGCAGATGACGTCTACGCGCTTGGCGTCACCCTGCTGGTGCTGGCACTCGGCCATGAGCCGTGCAGCGACCTCGACCCGCGGGACCTGATTTGCCAGCAACTCGAACGCGGGAATCTGGCAACCCTGGTTGGTGACCTGCGATTGCCGCCGGTGATCAGTGACCTGTTGCGCGGAATGCTCGCCGAGGATCCCGAGCATCGCCCCACCCCGGCCCTGCTGGCGGATACCGAGGTCGCGCGGTCCCGGCGGGTCGCGGCCCGTCCGCCGCGGCGGGCGCAGCGGCCGCTCGACATCGGCTCCCGCAGCATCTGGAGCGCGCGCGCGCTCGCCGGGGCGATGACCTGGGACGCGGAGGGCGGGCTGCGCGCGCTGCGTTCGGGGGCGGTGAACGCCTGGGTCCGGCGCAGCCTCGGCGATAGCGCGCTCGCGGTCCGACTGGATGAGACCGTCCGGATACGCGCCGCCCAGGAGGAAGAGGCGACATCGCTCGATGATGCCGCGTTGGTGATGCGGGCGGTGGCCCTGCTGGACCCGTTGGCGCCAATGGCGTGGAACGGGTCCGCCCTGTGGCCTGACGGGATCGGGCCGATGCTGGCCGCGGCGGGCGCCGCCGAGGTGCCATCGCCGGCAAGCATTGCCGATATGCTTGGCGAGGAGGCGATCGGGATCTGGGCGAGCCTCCGGGCCGAGCGCTGCGATGCGGCGCTGCTGCGGCTGAGCGCGCATCAGTACCGCTCCCTGGTGGTCCAGAAGGGACTGGGTGGCGGGATCAACCGGCTGGCCTACAGCCTCAACCCGCTGCTCCCCTGCCGTAGCCCGCTGATCGGCGCCGAGTGCGTGATGCGACTCGACGCCTTGCTCCCGGCCATGGAACGCGAAGCGGCGCAGAACAGGCTACCGGGCGGGCTGTTGTGCGACGCCGAGCTTGCCGCCTTCGTCGCCGCCCGCAGCGACTCCGCGTTGGATCCGGATGTGGCGGTGGTCGCCGCGGCGCAACGGCCCGATCAGGCTGGCCTCGCGGTGCTGCGCCTTTACGCCGCGATCCAGATGCGAACCCGTGGCGCGGCCTGTCCGCGCCTGGCGGTGCTACTCGCCAAGTCGGTGGCGCCGGTGCTGGCGGCTTTTGCCAGCCGGAGCCGCCGGGAGGCACGCGAACGGGCCCTCCAGACCACCAGTGAGAGCGGCCTGCTCGCCGACATGGTTGCGGTTCTCGCCGATACCGAAGCCTTCAACGCCGACCGGCAGGAGCGTGAGGCGGCGCTGGCGCATGCGCAGGCGATCGATCGGATGGTCAGCGACATCGTCGCGGCACGCGGGGAACGGGAGACGATGGCCGAGCATCTGGGCCATGAGGTAGTGGCCACGGCCGGATCGCTGGGGCTGATCTACGCCGTGATGTCGCTCGTGTTGTCCTGACCGTGGCGGGCAAGCGCGGCCAGAAGCCGGGATCGCGGCGGGGCGGGATGTCCAACTGGGTGCTCGGGCTGGGGACCGGCGTGTGCCTGGCCCTGATGCCCGGCGCCGTCGTGCTGGGGGCGATTTTGCTGGCCCCGGCGGTGGTCGCGATGATGATCGACGAGTCCGCCGGCAAGTCCGCCAGCAAGCCGATCCTCTTGTGCGGCATCGCCACCGCGGTGGCGCCGGGCTACCTGCTGTGGACGATTGGCCCTGAGATCGTCTCCGCGGTCAGCATTGCGACAAATCCCCGGCAGCTCGCTCTGTCCTGGTCGCTGCAGGGGGTTGCCTGGCTTTCCGCCGAAGTGCTGCCGGCGATCATCCGGGCTTCGCTCAACGCGGCGTCAAGCGCCCGCATTGCGGTGTTGCGGCGGGCACGGGCACGGATCGAGACCGAGTGGTCCATTCCAGAGGTCGCGGTTGATCCGGAAGATCCGGTGGCGACGTAGGTCAGTGGGGGGAAGAAGCGATGCGCTGATGGCAGGGCCCGCGCAAGGGCGAGTTGGTCGGAGCGGCGGGATTCGAACCCACGACCCCCAGTCCCCCAGGCGAAAAAAACGTGAACACAGGAGACGACAGGAAATGACAGAATGGCGGAAATCCGCCATTTTGGTATTCCTGTCTAGGCGCGTCCCGCCATGACATGGTATCCCGTTGGTATCCCGACCGCTTGCCTAGGGCTCGCGTAGGAGGGTCGGGATACCAAATCCAACGGGATACCAAAATGACCCGAAAACGGCTGACTTCTGCGGGTGCTGAGGCGATGACGCCCGGCGAAGTGGTGTGGGATAGTGAGGTGCGCGGCTTTGGGGCACGGCGCCGGGCGCGCGATACGGTCTACCTGGTAAAAACCAGGATCGGCGGGCAGCAGCGGATTTTGACCATTGGGCGCCATGGGCGCGGTGCGTGGGGTGCGGAGGCGGCGCGGCGCGAGGCGCAACGCCTGCTTGGCCTGATCCGTGACGGCAAAGACCTAGCCCGGATAATTCATCAGCCTTGCCGACGATCGTCGACCGCCAAGCGTCCCCTCAGTTTCTGGTTGTTGCCGACAGTTGTCCATCAGGCCGCTTGACGGTCCGTTGGGCAGGCTTTGATGTCTG
>CAIWAJ010000354.1:0-1638 GCA_903910565.1 uncultured Rhodospirillales bacterium | reverse complement strand
GGCGCCGCTCATCGCCGAACTCGGCTCACGGCGTCAAGCGCCCGGCCCGTTCCGACCCGATCTGCGATCGCGGCAACCATCAGTGTAACGGCCTTGATAACTGACCTCATCGATGGATGGTATTGACCTCGCAATTCCAAAACATCGGGAGAGTCTTGACGAAATACACCCACGCCATCGCCCTATGATTGACCGCCATAGAGGAAACTTTTGTCTATTCTACGATTAACACCCGCCGCACTGCACGTGTCTATCAATGATTTTACTTCTCCCGCATAACAAATTTTACGACTTTTCGAGCGATGAATTCTTGATAATTTCTACATTATACGATCTCTATATTTCCCATAATATCGCAATATTCGATTGTCGTATTTGCGTCTTCGGCTCCGGCGCCTATGGCAGGGATGGTGCAGCCGTAGCAAAGGCTGGCCCACTGCCCGGCTATGCCCGCAGGTCGACTTATAAAGTCGATCTCGATATCAGCCGTCTCTGCTCCGGGCGCTTGCGATACTCATCTTGACTGGGTGAGCCGCGACCTGCTCGGTTTCCGCAGGTCTTGCCGGGCGACGGTACAGCAGTCTGGCCGGCGCGCTTGACCGTCTCGGCGGGGGGATTTGCGTGATCGAGAATATTTGCGCTCGACTGTCTGCGTCGTTGCCAAGGACCGACATCCGCTCTTAGGCAGTACAGTCGAGACCGACGGGAGGACGCCATGCCGGACCCATTGTTCAGCCTCCAGGGCAAGACCGCCCTGGTCACGGGCGGATCGAGCGGCATCGGACGGATGATCGCCGCCGGCCTGGTGCGGCGCGGGGTCAAGACCTACGTCACCAGTCGCACGGCCGAGCACAGCGCGGCGGTCGCCGCTGAGCTCTCGGCGGAGGGCGTTTGCATCGGCCTCGCCGCCGACCTTGGCGCGCCCGATGGACCCGAGCAGCTGGCGGCGGCCTTCGCCGGGTGCGAGGACCGTCTCGACATCCTGGTCAACAACGCCGGGGCCAATGACACGGCGGTCATCGGCGCGGTGACGGCTGAGGGCTGGGACGGGGTGATGGACGTGAACCTGCGGGGGGCCTTCCTTCTGGCGCAGGCGCTGCTGCCGCAGTTGAAGGCGGGCGCCGCGGCCCATCCCCCTGCACGGATCATCAACATCGGCTCGATCGGCGGCCTGCACATCCCCAACTGGGAAGCCTATGCCTACGGCGCCTCCAAGGCCGCCCTGCACCACCTGACCCGGGCCCTGGCCAAGCGGCTCGGGCGCGACGGGATCACCGTCAACGCCGTGGCCCCGGGCCCCTTCCCGTCCCGCCTGACCGATACGACCTCCGACCGGGTGAAGAAGAGCATCGAGACCTATGTGCCCCTGAACCGTCCGGGAGAGCCGGAGGACATTGAGGGGCTGGTGGTGTTTCTGGCCTCGCGCGCCGGGGCCTATGTCAACGGCAGCACGATCCCGCTCGACGGCGGCTATATCGCGGCGCTCTAGTCAGCGAGTCCGTACACCCGCGCCGCATTGTCGTGCAGAAAGCTCTGGGCTTCCTCGGCGGTGAGGAATTCGGCGGCGGCGCGGCCCATGGCGGTCTTGTCGGCGTAGGACCAGCGCATGCTCTGACCGACGTCCGAGCCCCACATAAG
>CAIWAJ010000353.1:0-11299 GCA_903910565.1 uncultured Rhodospirillales bacterium | reverse complement strand
GTCGACGCCGGCGGCCTGGAGGGAGACGGCCTGGCTGTCGATGGTGGCGTCGGTGACCTCGTAGGTGAGTTCCTTGACGACGTGCTTGGAGTAGTCGGCGCCAAAAGCGTCCTTGAGGCCGATGACGTAGTCTTTGCCGAAGTCATCGTTCTGGTAGATCACGCCGATCTTGGCGCCAGGGCGGTTCTTGAGGATGTATTTGGCGTAGATCTGCGCTTCCGTGCGGTAGCTGGGCTGCCAGCCGATGGTCCAGGGGAAGTGCTCTGGGTCACCCCATTTGTCGGCACCGGTGGAGAGGAAGAGGTGTGGCACCTTCTTCTGGTTGACGTATTTTTGGATCGCGGAGTTGTTCGGGGTGCCGAGGGTGTTGAAGAGGAAGGCGACCTGGTCCTGCTCGACGAGGCGGCGGACCTGCTCGACGGTTTTCGGCGGGAGGTAGCCGTCATCGAGGGAGATCAGGTTGATTTTGCGGCCGTTGACGCCGCCCTGCTCGTTCAGGCGCTTGAAGAAGGCGACGTGACCCTTGCCGATGACGCCGTAGGCGGAGGCTGGGCCGCTATAGGGGATGGTGTGGCCGATCTTGATTTCGTCCTTGGTGACGCCGACCACGGTGGCGGCGTAGGCCTTGGGCAGATGGGCGGCGGCGAGGCTGGCACCGGCGGCGGCGAGAAGCGAGCGGCGATTCATTCAGGGGGCTCCGTTGGGTCGTGTCGTGAAGGTGAGTCAGGAACGCTTGCGGTTGATCACGCGCAGCAGGCTGGCGAGACCGCCGGGCATCAGGAACATGAAGAGGATGAGGATGGCGCCGGAGATGGCGCCGGGGGGCAGCTTCTCGATGCCGGGCGCGAGGGTGGCAAAGAAGCGGGAGACTTCGTCGGCGACGTTGGGGACGAATTCGATAAAGATGCCACCCATGACGGCGCCGCCGATCGAGGCGCCGCCGCCGACGACCATGCCGGTGAAGAAGTCGAGCGATTTCGGCACGCCGAAGGCGTCGGGGGCGACGAACTGGATGGCGATGGCGCCGAGCGAGCCGGAGACGCCGGTGAACATGGCGGAGACCGCGAAGGTGCGGGTCTTGTAGCTGGCGAGATCGATGCCCATCGCCTCGGCGGCGGTGGGTTGGTCTCGAATGGCGCGGAGTGCGCGGCCGATACGGCCGCCGACCAGGTTGGAGGCGAGGAGGAAGATCACGCCGCCGATGACGAGGCAGAAGAGGTAGAGCCACTGGTCGGGGTTCAGCGGGATGCCGAATGGGGCCTCGGGCTTGTCGAGCGAGATGCCCTGCACGCCGCCGGTATAGTCCTCGAACAGCTTGTATTTCAGCAGCTGCGGGGTGGCGACGGCGAGCGCGAACGTCGTCAGCGCCAGATACATTCCGCCGAGGCGGAGCGCGGGCAGGCCGATGAGGAAGCCGACGCCGGCGCAAATCACCGCGGCGATCGGCAGGGTTGCCCAATAGGGGACGTTCAGCTTGTCCATCAGGATGGCGGTGGCGTAGGCGCCGATGGCGTAGAAGGCGCCGTGGCCGAGGGAGACCTGGCCATTATAGCCGGTTACCAAGTTCAGCCCGAGCACGGCGATGGCGTAGACCACGACCATGGTGAGCTGGAGGAGCTGGTAGTCCGACGCGAAAAGGATCGGCAGAACCGCGGCGGCGGCGAAGAAGATCCACGGAAAAGCCCGTCCGAGTGTTGGGTTCATCGCATTACACCCGGCTGACCAGAGTTCGGCCGAACAATCCGGCCGGTTTGAGGACGAGGACGACGACGATGATGAACAGCGCCATCGACAGTTTGAGCTCGGTGCCCACGATGTAGGCGCCGCCGATGTTCTCGATGATGCCGACCACGAAGCCGCCGATCACCGCGCCGAGCGGGTTGGTGATGCCGCCGAGCAGGGCGCCGGCGAAGGCATAGAGCAGGACGCCGGCCATCATGTTGGGGTCAAGGAAAATCACCGGGGCCACCATCATGCCGGCAATGGCACCGATGGCGGCGGCGAGACCCCAGCCGAGGGCGAGCATCTTGTCGACCGGCACGCCAACCAGCCGGCTCGAGACCGGGTTGAAGGCGGCGGCGCGCATGGCGAGGCCGAGCTTGGTGAAGCGGAAGAAGGCCCAGATCGACAGCAGCACCACCAGCGTGATGGCCGTGGAGCCCAGTTCATGGCGGGAGACGAAGCCGCCGAACAGTGGCTTGCCCTCGCCGAAGGGCGTGGGGAAGGGCTTCAGCGTGTAGGTGAAGATCCAGCCGGCGATGCTGTTGAAGACCAATAGCAGGCCGATGAAGACGCCGACCGAGGCGAGCACCGGCGCCTTGGCGAGGGGCTCCATCAGCACGCGCTGGATGATCGCGCCAATGGCGAAGGACACCGGCACGACGATGATAAAGGCGACCCAATAGGGCACGCCGGCCTGGATCAAAGTGAGGGCGATGTAGGTGGAGAACATCGCCATTTCGCCCTGGGCGAAGTTCACGTGGTGGGTGGCCTGGTAGATCATGACCAAAGCGAGCGCGACGGAGGCATAAATGCCGCCCGAGGCGATGCCCGAGATGAGCTGGTGGATTAATCCGTCCATGCGGCGCGGGCTCCTCAGTAGCCGAGGTAGGAACGACGCAAGGTCTCGTCCTTGCGGATGTCTTCGGCGGCGCCCGACATCACGAAGCGGCCGGTTTCCAGCAGATAGGCCCGGTCAGCGATGGCCAGCGCGAGGCTCGCGTTCTGCTCGACGACGAGGATGCTGAGCTTGGATTCGCGCACGATGCGGCCGAGGATCTCGAATATCTCGCGCACAATCAGCGGCGCGAGGCCGAAGGAGGGCTCGTCGAGCAGCAGCAGCTTGGGACGCAGCAGCATGGCCCGCGCGATGGCGAGCATTTGCTGCTCGCCGCCGGAGAGCGTGCCGGCCTGCTGTTGCAGGCGCTCCTTGAGGCGAGGGAAGAGGTCGAACATCCGCATCATGTCTTGAGCGACGCCGGCCTTGTCATTGCGCGTATACGTGCCGAGGCGGAGATTTTCCTCGACCGTCAGTTCCATGAAGGTGCCGCGGCCATCCGGCACATGGGCGATGCCAAGGGCGGCAATCGCCTCGGTTTTCATGCCCTGGATCGGCCGGCCGGCGAACAGGATCTCGCCCTGGGTACGGATCATGCCGGAGATGGCGCGCAGCGTGGTGGTCTTGCCGGCGCCATTGGCGCCGAGCAGCGTGGTGACCCCGCCTTCCTCGACCGAAAAATCGAGCCCGTGCAGGACCTTGGACTCGCCATAGGCGCCATGCAGGCCCTTGACCTCAAGCAGCATGGGCATCGGCGGTATCACCTAGATATGCGCGGATCACTTCCGGCTCATTGCGGACTTGCTCGGGGGTGCCCTCGGCGATCTTCATGCCGAATTCGAGCGCCACGACTTTCTCGGATACGCTCATCACCAGCGCCATGTGGTGCTCGACCAGCAGGATGCTGAGGTTGAAGCGGTCGCGCACCCGGCGGAAGAGGTCACCGAGTTCGGCCACCTCGCCGTGGTTGAGGCCGCCGGCGGGTTCGTCGAGCAGCAGGAGCTTGGGGCGGCCGATCAAAGCGCGGGCCAGCTCGATGCGCTTGCGGGTGCCGAACGGGAGGCCGCCGGCCGGCAGGTCCGCCACCCCGCGGAGGTCGAGCAGGTCGAGCAACTCGTCCATCCCGTCATGCGCGATGCTTTCCTCGCGGCGCGTGTTGCCGAGGCGCAGCGCGTTCGCGATGAAGCCGGATTTGCCGCGGTGATGCGCGCCGACCAGCAGGTTGTCGCGGACCGACATGGAGTTGAACAGCGCGACGTTCTGGAACGTGCGCCCGATACCGAGGCCAGCCATCTCGTGGCGTGGCATTCCGGTGGTCGTACGGCCCTCGAAAGCGATGTCGCCGCGCGAGTGGCGGTAGATACCGCTGATGCAGTTGAACATGGTGGTCTTGCCGGACCCGTTGGGCCCGATCAATCCGCAGATCTCGCCATGTTCGACGTCAAACGACACACCGTTCAGGGCGATGATGCCGCCGAAGCGCATCACAACGTCACTCACCCGCAGAAGCGGCCCCGCGGCATTGTCCTGGCGCGCCATCAGTTGATGTCTCCACCGGTAGACCGGATGTCCGCGACGATCGGGCGGGTATGGCCGGATTGGCTCCCCACGTTGCACTCCCCAAACATATGCGGCAAGCCCGTCAGGCTTGCCGCTGATTATTGTCGGCCGGTGTTTTGCACCTATTTCACGGCCACCCTAGCCGCGACCCGGTGCCGGTTCAAGCACCTAACGCGCGAAGCCGCGGCTTCAGCGAAGATTGCCGGATGGACACGATTCGCGCAGCCGTGCTCAGTGGCCATCCCATGACCGATGGAACCTCAGGGGACGAAGAGGTCGCGCGGCGCGACCGTCTGACGTCGACGCGCACGGTGGCGCTGGGCACGCTGTGGAACCTGCTGGGCCGACTTGGCCCGATGGTGGTCGCGATCATCAGCACGCCATTCCTTCTGGCCGCGCTCGGCGTGTCGCGGTTCGGGGTGTTCTCGCTGGCGCTCAGCCTGATCGGGATTTTCGGAGTGTTCGACTTCGGGTTTGGCCGGGCGCTGACGCGGCTGATCGCCGAACGGCTGGCGGTCGGCGAGGAGGCGAAGGCTGCCCCGGCGGTGCTGACCGGGCTGCTGGCGATGACGCTGCTCGGCGCTGTCGGGGGCGTGGTGCTGGCGATCCTCGCCCGCTACTACGCGCTGCATCTCCTCGATCTGCCGCCCGCTCTCGCCGCAGAGGTAAGCGATGCGCTGGTGCTGCTGTGTGCCTCGGCGCCGCTCGTAGTGCTCAATGCCGCGCTGTGGGGAGTGTTGTCCGCCTATCAGCGCTTCGCGGCGGCCAATCTGGTGAACCTGCCGATCATGGCGCTCTATTATCTCGGCCCGCTCGCGGTGCTGCCGTTTGCCGATTCGCTGGTTGCGGTGATCGCCGTGCTGGTGGCGTGCCGGGCGGTGATGACGGCGTGCTACGCCTGGATCGCGCTACGGGCCATGCCGGCACTGCGGACGGCCAGGCCGGATTGGAGCACGCTGGGCGGGCTCGCACGGTTCGGTGGCTGGCTCACCATCTCCAACCTGAGCTGGCCGCTGCTGCTCTATATCGACCGGTTTGTCATCGCCGCGGTGATCTCGACCGCAGCCTCGGCCTGGTATGCCACTCCCTTCGATCTCGTGCTGCGCTTCTCCATCGTGCCGATCGCCATCATGCAGTCGGGTTTTCCGGCGATCACCACCGCCTACAGCCAGGCGCCGGAGGTGGCGGCGCGGCTGTTCCGGCTCGGCTGCCTCGCCATTGTTGCGACGCTGGCGCTGCCGACGCTGCTGACCACGTCAGCGGCGCTGCCGTTGCTGTCGCTGTGGCTGGGCGCCGATTTTGCCGCCCATGCCGCAACGGTGCTGCAACTGCTAGGGCTCGGCGCCTTGTTCATGTGCCTCGACACCGTGCCCGCGGGGCTGCTCGACGCGATCGGCCGGCCCGATATCAACGCTCGGCAGGCCGTTCTCACGCTGCTCATCGCGGTGCCGCTGCTGGCGGCACTGATCGGTCTCGCCGGCATCGATGGCGCGGCGCTGGCCTGGACGCTGCGGGTCATCGCCGGGTTCACGGTACGGATGGCCCTGTGCGCCCGGCTCTACCCGCCAGTGCGCCAGGAGATGCCGCGGCTGCTGCCGGTGCTGGTGGCGGCCTTGCTGACGATGGCGGCCGGCATGGTGTCATGGCCGGCAACGGCGGTGCTGGCGGCGGTCGGGGGCGGCGTGTTGTGGCGGTGCGGGCTGACGCGCGGGGAACGTGCCTACGTGCTGAGCAGGCTCTACCGGGTGCAGAAGCCGTAGAGGCGCCCCCAGAAGGTGCGCGCATAATAGCTTGCCGCGAGTCCGCGCAGCATCGCCAGCGAGGTGACGAAGCCGCCGATGGGGCGGATGAGGAAGGTTCCGACGACGCTCGGCGGGAAGCGATGCTTGCGCAGAACACGGCCGAACCCGGCGCCGTAGCGGAAGGCGCGATCACGCGCCGCCGGGGTCAGCCGCTTGTCGGGGTGCACGATGCGCAGGGAGGGATCATAGCGCGCCGGGAAATTCGCCTGCACGGCGCGCATCACCAGGTCATTCTCCTCACAAGACCCGAAGCGGGCGCCGACGCCGAGCGTTTCATCGAAGCCGCCGGTCGCCGCCAGGACCTCCTTGCGGAGGAACATGTTGAAGCAGATCACGGTGGTGAACACGTTGTGGCGGTCGATCGGCGTGCGGCTCGGCGCCCAGCGGCCTGAGCCGAGGCCACCATCGGGTGATTGGGCCGGGCCGGTGAGCACGCCCAGCATGCGCTCGGCGCGAAAGGCCTCGACGACGCGGGCCAGCGTGTCGGGCAGATAGAGGCAGTCATCGTCGGGGAAGCCGATAATATCGCCGCGGCAATGCGGCAGCCCGGCATTGCGCGCCACGGAGGAGTTGCGGCGGGGCGCGCGCAGATGGGTGATCGCCAGCCGGTCACCATAGGTGGCGATGAGGCCCGTCAGCCGGTCATCCACGTTCTGGTCGACCAGGATGACCTCGAAATCGGCCTCCTCCTGCATCACCAGTGAGTCGAACAGGGCGGCAACCGGATCGACGCGCTCGGCGGTCGCCACTACCAGTGAGACCAGAGGGTTAGTGGCCATGGCGGGCCACCGTGTTGGCATCGACCAGCGCGGTGATGCGCGCCCGGAAGGTCTCGCGCGAGAAGCGCACGGCGTTGGCGCGGCAGGCTTCGGCGGAGAACGACGCCTCGCGGGCTTCGAACGCCTCGACCGCGGCGATGATTGCTTCCGGGGTCTGTTCATCGAAGAACAGTCCGGTGGGGGAGGGGCCTTCGTCGAGGATGTCGCGTGCGCCGCCGCGGCCAAAGGCAATCACCGGGGTGGCGCAGGCCTGCGCCTCGACCAGCATGATGCCGAAATCCTCCTCGCCGGCGAAAACAAAAGCGCGCGCCTCCTGCATCAGGCGGATCATGCCGGCATCATCGACCGCGCCGGGGAAGGAGATGTTGGGCGCGCCATTGGCCGCGGCCTCGATGCGGGCGCGCTCAGGGCCGTCGCCGGCGATGATCAGGCTGCGATGCGGCATGCGGGCGAAGGCGGCGGCGATGAGGTCCATACGCTTGTATGGCACCATTCGCGACGCAGCGAGATAGGCATCCGTGCGCTTTCCCCCGGGGTGGAAGCCCGAAATATCGACTGGCGGCGGGATCACCTCCGCCTCGCGTCGGTAGCATTTGCGGATCCGGCGCGCGACGTAGGACGAGTTGGCGACGAAGATGTCCACTCCATTGGCGGTGCGCACATCCCATTGCCGGAGCTTGGATAATTGCCAGCGCGCGTACCAGCCCTTGAGGCCGCGATCGAGCCCGGTCTGGCGCAGATATTGGTGCTGCAGGTCCCACGCATAGCGCATGGGGGAATGGACGTAGCTGACATGCAGCGTGTCCGGCCCGGTAATAGCCCCTTTGGCGACGGCGTGGTTGCTGGAGATCACCACGTCGTAGCCGGAGAGATCGTATTGCTCGACGGCGAGGGGCATGAGGCCGAGATAGGCCCGGAACCTCCGCCGCGCGAAGGGGAGGTGTTGGATGAAGCTGGTGTTCACCTTGCGCCCGCCGAGGAAGCCGCGATCGGCCACGGGCATGAAATCGACAGTGCAGAACAGGTCCGCCTCCGGGTAGCACGCGAGCAACTGCTCCAGTACCCGCTCGCCGCCGGCCACCGTGTGCAGCCATTCGTGCACGATTGCGACTTTCACCGGCTGGTCTCCACCTCGAATATGACGTCGCGCAGCCGCTCCGCCGCGCGATGCCACGTTGTCTCGGCCGCGCGGGCGAAGCCGCGAGCCCTCAATTCTGCGGCACGCCCCGGCGTATCGAGCAGTTCGGCGACCGCGCGGGCGATATCGTCGGGGGCGGCAGGGTCGCAATAGATGGCTGCGTCGCCGCAGACCTCGGGCAGCGAGGCTGCGCGGCTGGAGATCACCGGGCAACCGCAGGCCATCGCCTCCACGGCCGGCAGGCCGAAGCCCTCGTAGCGGGAGGGGAAGACGAAGCAGGCGGCGGCCGCGTAGAGCGCGCGCAGCTCCCCATCATCGACCCGCCCGATGTAACGCGCCGGCGCCGGCAAGGGCGCGCCGCCGGCGAAGACGTTGCCGGCAAGGCCCCCGGTGATCACCAGTTCGATGCCACGCGCCGCCAACATCCGCGCAGTGGCGCCGAGGGCCGGCAGGTTTTTGTGCGCCGCGAGGCTTCCGACCACCAGGACAAAGCGGCCCGGCTCCAGCCCATGGGCTGCGAGAATGCTAGGCGACGCGGCAGGCCGCAGGATATGCTCCGCGCCCTCGCCGAGTATCGCGATGCTGGAGGGCGCCACCCCGTGCAGCCGCACCAACTCGTCCCGCGCGAAGGCCGAGACGGTGACGATGCGTGACCGGCCGGCGAACAACGCGCCGTGCATCACGCGGTACCACAGGCGAAATTTCCAGCCATAGGCCTCCGGCTGCGCCGCCGGCCCCGCATCGTGGATCACCACAACCTGCCGCCCGCGCATGATCGGCGCGGTATTGCCGAGATTGACCAGCACCCCACCGCCCGCCGCGATCGGCAGCACGACCTGCTCCCAGAGTTGCCCGCGCGCGCCGCCACCGCCGGGCTTCAGCAGCCGCAGCGTGGCACGCTCCGCCGGCCAGATGGCCGTCAGCGCCGCGGTGATCTCGGCGGCGAAGCGCTGCACTCCGGTGAGGGCCTGCACCTGGAAGCGCGCGTTGATGGCAACCGGGTTCATGCGGTCCGCCATCCCGTCGCGGCGCGCGGCTGCGGCGTTGGCTGGCGCACTGCAATCTCCATCCGCGCCAGCGAGCCGACGAGCAAGGCGAGCACCAGGAAGAAATCGACGTTGGAGATCGTCGGTGCCGAAATCACCGCTGCAACCAGCGTGCCGACGATCGCCGCTGACGTGGCATCGACTGCCAGGAGACTATCCGCGCTCCCGCCCATGCGGCGCACCCGGCCGACCGAGGAGAAAATCCGCCAGGCGAACCACAGCACCAACGCGATCCCGGGGATGCCGATATTGGCGATCAAGCCGGGCACCAGGCTCGATGAGCGCACGCTGCCCCAGCCCGCGCCCAGCCCGGCGGTCGGCCACAGCAAGGCGATGCAGTCGGAATCGAGCGACGTGCGGTCCTCGTATGAAGAGGCCTTGCTCTTGGACAACGTCTGGGTGACTACTTCGTCGACCGATTTGGCGAAACTGCTGTCAAGGCTCGCTGCCGCCAGCACGCCGAGCACCAGGAGTACGGCGAAGGGTACGCCGTATTTGAGGATGCGTGCCGCCTCCGCTTTCGGCGCGACCGTCAGTGCGTAGATCAGCAGGAAGGCGCCGCCGGCGCCGAGCACGGCGTAACCGGTGGTCGAGGTCGAGAGTGACAGCGTGCCGATCGAGACAGGCAGCAGCAACATCGCCATCCGGCTCGCATGTCCGCGAAGGAGCACCCAGGCCGAGGAGTAGATCATGCCGGATTCGTAGAAGGCGAGCGACGCGGGTTCGCTGAACGGGCCGTTGGTGCGCAGCACGCTGCCGAATTCCTGGCCTTCGATAATCACCCAACCGGGATTCGAATAGAAGAATGCGGTCGGGAAAAACACACCGCCCAATCTGCTCGCCACCTGCCACACGCTCACGAACGCCACGATCGCAGCCCCCCACCAATAGGTGTGCACGAGCGAGCGCGGTGAGACGTCGGAGCGGGTGATGAACAAGGCGCCGAATATCGCGACGCAGGCGTTGGAGAGGAGGTAGAGGTCCTGCGTGTAGTTGCTCGGTGTCGGTCCGATGGTGATTGGGAAGGGGAAGCCGGAATCGACCTTCTGCGGCCAGACCTCGAATTTTCCAGCGAAGGCGCGCGGTAACACCACCGAGGTGAGCAGCGCGTAGATCACCAGTATGATCAACGGCTCCAGCAGCCTTAGCACAGCCGTCTCGCCGGAGAACCTGGCGCCGAGGGCGTATTGCAGGCCAACAAAGGCGAGGAACAGCACCGCCGGCGGCAAACCAGGCGGCAGGCCGAGCCCGCCGATCACTGCGGCTGCCGCGGCGCCGAAGGTGGAGAACACCAGGGCGAGCTGCAGCAGGCGGATGGGCGCAAAGGCATACCAGGCGCAAAGCGGGAACAGCACGACGCTGAGTTGGGTCAGTTCCATCGCTATGGCCGGTCAGCGGAAATAGGAGCCATATTCGCGCAGGATATAGGCCTTGCTGCCCTCCGCCGCGCCGGCGGCATCGAGATCGGCCTGTGTCAGCACCGTGCCGGCAATGCGGGCCCCATAAAGCCGCAGCGCCTTGATTGCCGATTGCACCAGCGCACCACCATCACGGTCCGATCGGCGATGCGCGACAATACGCGGGCATCGACGAAGGCGAGCACCGGAGGGGCGTCGATGATCACCAGATCGTACCGCGCGCGCGCCTCGGTGACGATCACGCGCAGTCGTTCCGAGGCCACCAGCACCGAGGCATCTGCCGGCGCGTCGGCGGCGGTGATGATGTCGAGGTCCGAGATCGCATCGCGCCGCACCAGGCGGTCGATGGTGCTGTCGCCGGTGACAAGCTCGCTGCCCGGGGTGATCGCTGCGAGGTTTTCCGGCCCCAGCCCAGGTTCGGCGGCGATGCCCAACACATGGGCAACTGACGGGCGGCGCAGGTCGCAATCCACCAGCAGGCAGCGGGCACCCGTCTGAGATACGCTGCGGGCTAGGGCGACGGCGAAGAAAGTCTTGCCCTCCTGCGGCATCGCTGAGGTCACCAGGATCACCCGTGCGCGGGCCGGCCCGCCGGCGACCTGCAACACGCCGCGGACATGGCTGATCGCCTCCACAAAGGCCGATTCGCGTGGGTCAAGCGCCAGCGCGCGCCGGGCACGGCGCACCCTCGGCACCGTGCCGAGCGCGACCAGACCGGTCTCAGCCTCGAACTGGTCGGCGGTGCGGAAACCAGGCTCCAGGCGTTCGCGCACCAGGGCGGCGAGCGCGCCGGCGATCACAGCGGCGAGGAAGGCGAGGATGAGGAATTGCCGCTTGGTCGGTGGTGCCGGGGCGAATGGGGGGATGTCCCGCCCGATGTTGAAATAGGTTGGTCGGCGTTGCCCGCCTTGAGCCGTTAGGCTCGGGGTGTCGAATCCTCAAAGGAGAGCAACGCCATGAAGAGAATTACCACACCCGCGCCGCAGGCCGCCACGGCTC
>CAIWAJ010000352.1:0-3053 GCA_903910565.1 uncultured Rhodospirillales bacterium | reverse complement strand
TGGAGGAATTCAGGCTGTCGCGGTTGTCCCACAGCGCCTCGATGGTTGCACGCAGCGACTGGTCGGTCATGCCCTCGGCGTCTCCTGTATTGCGGGCGCGGGGCGCCCCGTGATGACGGCGGACCATGCGCAAGCGAGCCCGGCGCTGTCAATTCATGGCTGTCCCGAGGCCCGGCTTCCCCTGGCCACCGCGCCCCGCCCGGCTCGGTTCTTCGCCACGGTAACCCGGGATTCATCAAATTGGCCTGCTATAACGCAGCACAAGGGGACCGGCGTTTCATGAACCAGGCGATCGCTCCATTCAAGCGCTCCGATGCTGCGGCGTCGGTGGCCACAGCCGAAGCCGGCGAGGTCGATCGCGCCTTGCGCGATGCCCTGCTCGACAGCCGCCAACGCTGGCGGGACCTCGTGAGCATGGCCGCCGACATCGTCTACGAGACCGACATCTGGGGCCGGCTTGTCTTCGTCGCGCCGGAGCAGGTGCTCGGCTGGAACGCCGCCACTCTGCTCGGCCAGCCCGCCGAACTCCTGCTCGCCGATGCCGGCGGGGGGCACGGCTTCAACCCCTTCCGCGTCACCACCCCGATCCGCCGCCGCCGCGCCTGGCTGCGCCGGCCGGACGGCACCAGCGTCTGCGTCGCCATCGCCGCCGCGCCGTTGACCGACGCGCAGGGCGTGATCATCGGCTCGCGCGGCCTCGGCCAGGACGTCACCGAGCAGGACAGTTTCGACGCAAGGGTGGCTGGCGCGCTGCGCCGCTGCGAACTGCTCGACCACATCCTCTGGCATATGCGCCAGGAGGTGCTGGCCGAGCGGATGATGAAATCCGCGCTCGACGCGCTGGTCTCCGCCCTGGCGGCGGAGGGCTGCGCGGTGGTGGACATGCTGGGCGACGGCGTCGCCTCCGCCGTGCTGCATCAGGTCGGCATCGTGCTGCCCGATGTGCTGCACAGCGCGATGACCCTGCTCGAAGCCGGCGACGACGCCCCCGCGGAGACCCTGGCGCCCGATGGCCGCCTTATCCTGGTATGCCCGGCCCGGCAGCGCTACGGCCACCAGGCCGGCTTCGTGCTATGGCGCACCCCCGGCGCCCGCCCGTGGGACGCCGACGAAATCGCGCTGGCAAGCTCCGCCACCGGCGTCATCCGCGTCATCCTCGAGCATGACGCGATCCAGAAGGAGATGGCGCTGCAGGCCCGGACCGACCCCTTGACCGGCCTGCTCAACCGCCGCGCCTTCCTCGACGAGCTCGGCCGCCGGGTCGAGCGGCTGGAGCGTGAGGCGCTGCCGGGCACCCTGATGTTCATCGATCTCGACAACTTCAAGGCACTCAACGACTACCGCGGCCATGACGTCGGCGACGAGGCACTGTGCATCGTGGCCGGCCTGCTGCGGCAGACCTTCCGGCCGTCGGACCTGGTGGCCCGCCTCGGGGGCGACGAATTCGCGGTGTGGATGGATGGGGCGGACGAGCTGACCGCGGCCGAGCGGGCGGAATCCCTGCGGACCGGTTCGCCGGAAACCCTCGGCCACCTCACGCGGGGCTACTCGGAGGAACTCTCGATGTCGATCGGGATCGCCTGCCGCTGGCCCGGCCAGGACGAAGAGATCGACGCCCTCATTCAACGGGCCGATCAGGCGATGTACGAGGTGAAGCGCTCCGGACGTGGCCACTGGCGTGTGTCGCAGCGGGAGTGGCAGCGATGACCGACCACGCCGTTATAGACCGCAGCAAGCCCGCAGCCGCGGCCGGCGGGTCGGTCGACGAGGCAGTTCGCGTGCGGATCGGCTCGAACCCGCAGACCGACCCGACGGTGCTTTTCTCACTCGCCTCCGATCCCTCGGTCACCGTCCGCGCCGCGGTGGCGCTCAACCGGGCCGCGCCCGTGCACGTCGATCGCCTGCTCGCCGGCGACAGCGATGAGCGCGTGCGTACCTTGCTCGCACGCAAGCTGGCGAGCCTCATCCCGAGCGTGCCGGAGGCCCAGCGCGACCAACTCAGCGGCGAGACGCTGCAAACCCTCGAGCGCCTGGTCGAGGACGAGGCCGAGCGAGTCCGGGCAGCCATCACCGAGGTGGTGAAAGACTTGCCGGGCGCCCCGCGCGAATTGATCCTCCGCCTCGCCCGCGACAGCGCCGTCTCGGTGTGTGATCCGGTGATCCGCCTGTCGCCGATCCTCAGCGCCGAGGATCTGATGGCCCTGCTCGCCAGCCGCCCCTCGCCGGTCACCGCCGTCGCCGTGGCCCGGCGGCCGAACCTGTCCGAAGCGGTGAGTGACGCGCTCGCGGCAACCAATGACACCGAGGCCGTCACCGCGCTGCTGCACAACCAGTCCGCCTCCATCCGCGAAGCCACTCTGGACGCGCTGATCGCCCGCGCCGCCGATGTCACCGCCTGGCACGCCCCCCTGGTCCGCCGCCCCAAGTTCACTGATCGCGCCGCTCGCGCCTTGTCCGACATCGTCGCCACCCAACTGCTCGACACGCTGGCCTGCCGGGCCGACCTCAACCCCGCCATATCAGGCGAACTGCGCCGCCGCCTTGCCGAGCGCCTGCAATCCACCACCGCGGCGCACCGCCCGGAGCCCAATATCGAGCAGGCGATGAGCGAGGCAAAAATCCTCTATGCGGAAGGGCGGCTGAACGAGGAGGCGCTGCTCGCCGCCGTGCAGCGCGGCGAGGCGCGGCTGGCCTCGGCCATCGTCGCCGTCGCCGCCGACCTGCCGGCCTCGGTGGTCGATCGCGCGGCGACTTTGCGCAGCGCCAAGGGACTGGTCAGCCTGGTCTGGCGCGCCGGCTTCACCATGCGCGCCGCCGGCCCGCTGCAGACCCTGCTGGCCCGCCTGCCGCCGGAAATCGTGCTGCGCGGCACCTCCAGCGGCGGTTTTCCGCTGGCGGTCGACGAAATGCGCTGGCAGATCGACTTTCTGTCGCGGATGGGGCGCTAGAGCGGTAGCCGTGCTGATAGAAGCATGGCTACCGCTCTAAGAGCCTGACCGGAAAAGAGGTTGAGTGATTTCAGTTGGTTGTGATTCCGTAGGTTTGCGAGACAC
>CAIWAJ010000351.1:0-1537 GCA_903910565.1 uncultured Rhodospirillales bacterium | reverse complement strand
TCGACGGAACGCTCGGGCGTGAGGCGATGGGCTGACCCGTCGATATGGGAGCGGAAGGTCACCCCGTCCTGGTCGAGCTTGCGCAGCTTGGAGAGCGACATCACCTGGAAGCCGCCGGACTCGGTGAGGATCGGGCCGGGCCAGTCCGCCATCTTGTGCAGCCCGCCAAGGCGGGCCACCCGCTCGGCGCCGGGGCGGAGCATGAGGTGGTAGGTGTTGCCGAGGATCAGCTTGGCGCCGGTGGAGCGCACCGCATCCGCCGTCATCCCCTTCACCGTGCCGGCGGTGCCGACCGGCATGAACACAGGAGTCGCCACATCGCCATGGGCGGTGTGAAGCGTGCCGAGGCGGGCGGCGCCGTCAGAGGTGTGTCGGGTCCAGGTCAGCATCGTTCGAGCAGGCTCGCATCGCCGTAGGAGTAGAACCGGTAGCCGCCGGCGATCGCATGGGCGTAGGCGGCGCGCATGCGATCGTGCCCGGCGAAGGCGCAGGTCAGCATGAACAGCGTCGAGCGCGGCAGATGGAAATTGGTCAGCAGCAGGTCGGCACTGTGGAAGATGTGGCCGGGCAGGATGAACAGTGCCGTCTCACCGGTGAAGGGGCGGATCGTGCCATCCGTGTTTGCGGCAGATTCGAGCAGGCGCAGCGTTGTGGTGCCCACCGCGACCAGCCGGCCGCCAGCGGCGCGGGTGGCGTTGATGCGTTCGGCGGCCTCGACAGATATCTCGCCGCGCTCGGCGTGGATGCGGTGCTGGTGCACGTCCTCATGGCGCAGCGGCAGGAAGGTGCCGGCGCCGACATGCAGCGTGATGGTGGTGCGGCCGATGCCCTTTGCTTCCAACGCGCCGAGCAATTCCGGCGTGAAATGCAGCCCGGCGGTGGGGGCGGCGACCGCGCCTTCGTGGCGGGCGAAGACGGTCTGGTAATCCGTCATGTCGGCCGCGGTAGGGCCCGTTTCCCGGGGGATATAGGGCGGCAAAGCGAGCGCGCCGGCCTGGTGCAACGCGGCGGCGAAAGCCTCGCCCTCGAGATTGAAGCGCAGCGCGACACTGCCACCCTCCTCGATCATCGCCACGGTCGCGGTGAGCACCGTGCTTCCGTCGAAATCCAACGTATCTCCCACGCGCAGGCGGCGCGCGTTGCGGGCCAGCGCGTGCCAGGTGCCATCGGCGAGCGGGCGATCCAGCGTGATGCCGATTTTCGCGGCACCGCGCCGCGCCGCGAGTTGGGCGGGGATGACGCTTGTGTCGTTAGCGATCAGCAGGTCGCCAGGCCGCAGCATCCCCGGCAGATCGCGCACGATGCGGTCATGCAGCCCGTCTTGCGCCACGTGCAGCAGGCGCGCCGAATCGCGCGGCCGGGCCGGCGCGGTGGCGATCCGGTCGGGCGGCAGCTCGAAATCATAGTCGCTGGCGCGAAGGGGCTCAGTCGCGGGAATAGGTGGAGATCTCGATGAGGTTGCCGTCGGGATCGCGGCAATAGACCGAGGTCATCGGCCCGAGCGCCCCCACCTTCGCCGCCGGCCCCTCGGTGATGG
>CAIWAJ010000350.1:0-10191 GCA_903910565.1 uncultured Rhodospirillales bacterium | reverse complement strand
GGTGAACTCCCCGCCCTGCCCGCGATAGCGCATCTGCGCCGTCACCCTTTGCGCCGGCGTGCCCGCCTCCCCCGCCGCTGCAAGACTGTCGGCGGCATCCGCGACCAACCGCACCAACGTGTCCCGCGCGCGCGCGGCATCGAAGCGGGAGAGCAGCTGGTGATGCGACCAGGTCTTCTCGAACGCGACCGGCGCCCGCAGGAACCCCACCGCCGAACCCACCGAGGCCACACTCGGCACGATCGCCGCGACCATGCCAAGCCGTGCCACCAAATCCGCCGCATGCAGCGCCGCCGCGCCGCCAATGGCGATCATGGTGCGCCCGGCCAGGCTGCGCCCGGCATCGATCGCGTGCTCGCGGGCGGCGCGGGCCATGTTCTCGTTGACCACCTCGATCACCCCCACCGCCGCCTCGGTCGTCGCGATCGCCAGCGGCGCGCCGACATCGCGCCCCAGCGCCGCCTCCGCCGCCTCCGGCCGCAAGGCGAACGCCCCATCGGCGAAGCGCGCCGCATCGAGCCGCCCGAGCGCGAGATTGGCGTCCGTCACCGTCGGATGCGTGCCGCCCAACCCGTAGCAGGCCGGCCCCGGCACCGAGCCGGCACTGCGCGGCCCCACCGTCACCCGCCCGATCCGGTCCACCGACGCCAGCGACCCACCGCCGGCGCCGATTTCGCACAACTCGATCACCGGCAGCCGCAAGGGCAGCCCGCTGCCCGGCTTGAACCGGTCGAGCCGCGCCACCTCCAGGCTGCGCGCGGTGCCCGGGCGGAAATCATCGAGGAAGCACAGCTTGGCCGTGGTGCCGCCAATATCCAGCAGCATGGCCCGCTCCAGCCCCTGCTCGGCGGCGAAGGCGGCGGCGAAAATCGCCCCCCCGGCCGGCCCGCTCTCCATCAGGCGCACCGGCGCCGCCCGTGCCGTCGCGACGTCGCACAGCCCGCCATTGGATTGCATCAACAGCAACGGCCCGGCGATCCCCAGCCCGCGCAGCGCGGCGTCGAGCCGGCCGAGATAGGAGTCCATCAGCGGCTGCACATAGGCATTCGCCACCGCGGTGGTGAACCGCTCATACTCCCGGATTTCCGGCGAAATATCGCTCGACAGCGTCACCGGCACCCCCGGCAGCGCGACCCGCAGCACCTCACCCGCCTCCCGCTCATGCGCGGGGTTGGCGTAGGCGTGCAGGAACCCCACCGCCACCGCCTCCACCCCCTCGTCGCGCAGCACCGCGGCAACCTCGGCCAGCCCCGCGAGATCCAGCGGCGTCAACACCCGCCCATCGGCGGCAATCCGCTCGCGCACGGGCAGGCGAAGAAAGCGCGGCACCAGCGGGCGCGGCTTGTCGACCAGCAGGTCATACTGGTCGTAGCGGTGCTCGTAGGCCATCTCCAGCGTATCGCGGAACCCCTCGGTGGTGACGAACCCCACTTTCGCGCCGCGCCGCTCGATCACCGCATTGGTCGCCAGCGTCGTCCCATGCACCACCATGGCGACCTCGGAGGCCGCCGTCCCGCTCTCCGCCAGCAGCCGCGCGACCCCCACGATCACCGCGCGCTCCGGTTGATCGGGGGTGGTGAGCAGCTTGAGACAGGTCTGCGCGTCGCCGCGCTCCAGCACGAAATCAGTGAAGGTGCCGCCGATGTCGACGCCGATACGGGCGGTCATGGGAGGGAAGCGCTTCTTTTTGAAAAAAGAAGCAAAAACTTTTTATCCATTGGGTCCGTGCCTCACGAAAAAACGAGTAAAAATTTTTTGCTCCTTTTTTTCAAAAAAGGAGCGCTTCCTTCAAATCCCTGGCCACCAGCCGCGCCGTCTCCAGCCCACTCCGGCACGCCCCGGTCACCAACGCCTGCGCCATGTAATCCCCGGCAAAATAGATCGACTGCCGCTTCTCCGCCTGCAACGCGCGAAATTCCGCCAGCAGCGTGGCATAGCCGGGATACGGCACCGGCAACTTATGCGGGATCCATTGGTTGACGCGATGGACCTCCTGCGCATCGATCGCCGGAAACAGCCGCCGCAAATCGGCGCGAATCACCCCGTCAAGATCCTCCGTCCGTCCATCGCGCAGCGCGGCGGCTGAGGCTTCCGGGGTGAGCTGGCAGAACAACCGCGCGCCCGGCCCCTGCTGATACGTTGCGATCGCCCCGCCCAGCTCCGGCGTCAGGAACCGCAGCATCGGCCCCACCGCATCGCGCAGCGCATAGTGCACGATACCGACCGGGTTGTAGCGCACCGCCCCGAAAAACGCGGCCTGCGCATCATCAAGCGCCGTGATCTCCGCCACCTTCGCCCCCTCGATGGCGCAAATCACCGCATCCGCCTCGGCATCGTGTCGGGCGCCGCGCGCCCACCACAGCACCCGCGCGCCACCCGGCCGCGGCGTGATCCGCTCTACCTCGGCGCCGTAGGTGACATCGGTCTCCGCCGCCAGCGCCGCGGTGAGCTGCCCGATGCCGCCGCGAAACCCATAGACAGTTGAGTGGCCAAGCAGCCGTGACGTCGTCGAGGTGAAGAAACCCGCCGAAACCTCATCGACGTTCCAACTCCGCGTGCCGCGAAACACCGGGGCGACATAGCGCTCAAGAAAGCGCCGCCCGGCCAGGCGGGTGATGTAGTCGCATAGCGTCTCATCGTCCGGCCCGCTGGTGAGATCGTCCGCATCGCTGCCAAGCCGCCGGCGCAGCAGATCGGCCAGCAGCAGCCCAAGCCGCACCTTGTCGCCCCAGCCCAGCACCTTCGAGCGCAGCAGCCCCGCCTCCGGCAACAGCGGGATGCGATAGTCGATCCCCTCCGCCGTGCCGGTCGCCGCCAAGCCGCGCATCGGCACCAGATCGGCGGCCAGCCCCATCTCCCGCACCAGGCGGAAAAACGGCGGGCTGAACGGATAAACCAGCCGCGCCCCGGTCCCATAGCGGATCGGCCCGTCCACCCGTTCGGCCATCCGCCCGCCCGGCTGGTCGGCGGCCTCCAGCACCCGCACCGAAACGCCGCGCCGAGCCAGCGCATGCGCGGCCGACAGCCCGGCGATCCCGGCCCCGACAATGATGACCCGGCGCATCATCGGGGCGGCCGCGTCGCCTCCGGCGGCACCACGAGATGCAGCAGGCTCACCCCGTCATGCCCCAGCGCGCGGGCCAAGGCCGGCGCAAAATCGGCGGTCTCCGCCACACGCTCGGCCCGGGCGCCGAAACTGCGGGCGAAATCGACGAAATCGGGGTTGGTCAGCGCCACCCCGGTCGGCCGCCCGAAGGCGCGCTCCTGGCCGAGGCGGATAGCGCCATAGCTGCCGTTGTCGAGCACCAGCACCACCAGCCGCAGCCGGTGATGCACCGCGGTCGCCATCTCCTCGGCGTTCATCATGAAGCAACCATCGCCGGCCAGCGCCACCACCGTCCGCTCCGGGCAAGCCATCGCCGCGCCGATCGCGGCTGGCAAGCCATACCCCATCGCACCACTTTTCGGGCCGAGCTGGGTGCGCGGCCGATGGTACGGGAAATAGCGCTGCGCCCACAGCGCATAGGCCCCGGCGCCCACCGACAGGATGGCATCCGCCGGCAAGGCCGCCCGCAACTGGCCGAATACCGCTTTCAAATCGAGCGCCCCCGGGCAGGCGCCACCGGTGTGATGCGCCAGATACGCCGCCCGCCCCTCCGCCAGCCACACCGCATGATCCCGCCCACCCGGTAGCGCCGCCAGCGCGAGCGCCGCCTCATCGGGCGCCGCGAGCACCGCCTGATCAGCCTGGTAGACCCGGTTCAACTCCCCCGCATCGCCGTGAATATGGATCAGCCGCACCGCCGCCCGCGGCGCCGCGAGCAGGCTGAACCCGTGGAACCCCTCGCCGATCGTATTCAACTCGCCGAGCCGCATGTTCAGCACCAGCAGGAGATCCGCCCGGCCGACCCGCCCGGTGAGCGCCGGATCGAGCCCGATGCCCAACTCACCGATGAAATTGGGATGGTCGTTGTCGAACAAATCCCGCCGCCGGTAGGAAACCAGCACCGGCAGCCCCTGCGCCTCGGCGAACCGCCGCGCGGCCGCCAGCCCCGCATCGCTCCACCCCCCGCCGCCCAACACCAGCAACGGCCGCTCCGCCCCCGCCAGCGCCGCCGCGATCGCCGCGAGATCGGCCGCCCCCGGCGCCGGCGCGATGGCCGGCGGTGGCGCGAGAATCGCGGGCTCGGCGGTGGCGCGGAACACCTCCTCCGGCACGATCAACACCACCGGGCCCGGCTGCCCGGACCGCGCGACATGCAGCGCCCGGCTGACCATTTCCGGAATCCGCGCCGCATCGTCGATTTGCGCCACCCATTTGCTGAGCGGCGCGAACACCTGGTGGAACGCGCCATCGAGAAAGGCCTCGCGCTCCGAAAACGCCGCCGCCGCCTGCCCGATGATCAGCAGCAGCGGCACCGCGTCGGTCCAGGCGGTGTGCAGCGCAAGGCAGGTATTGAGCGCCCCCGGCGCCCGTCCGGCGATGCACAGGCCGACCCCGCCGCCCGCCCGCGCATGCCCGATCGCCGCGAAGGCCATCCCCGCCTCGTGCCGCCCATGCACCAGCGTGATGCCGGGATGGCGATGGCCGAGCGCGTCCAGCAGGTCGAGAACCCCCTCGCCGGGCACGTGGAACCCATGGGTGAACCCAGCCGCGACGAGGCTTTGGGCGAGGATGTCGGCTCCGGTGCGGGCCATGCGATCTCCTGCGGTACGAACCGATCGGCCCGACCCTATCGGCGCCGACCGGCGTTGTATACCGCCCGCACGGGTGTTACGTTTTTTGCGGCGGCGGGCAGGACGCCGGCCGATCGCACAGGAGTTCCCCCGCCATGGCCGCCGCTCATTTCCCCACCCTCGCGCGCCGCGATGTCCTCCTCGGCACCGCCGCCCTCGCCGCCACCGCGGCCGGCGCCCACGCCCAGGCCCCCAAGCGCGGCGGCACGCTGGTGATGAGCATCATCCCGGAGCCGCCCTCCTTGGTCTGCGCCTTCAACACCGCCGCCCCGCTCACGGTGATCGGCCCGAAATTCGTCGAAGGGCTGCTGGCCTACGACTTCGACATCAACCCCAAGCCCCTGCTCGCCACCGCCTAGAACGTCAGCGCCGACGGGCTCGCCATCACCTTCACGCTGCGCCAGGGCGTCACCTGGCATGACGGCAAGCCCTTTACCTCAGCCGATGTCGCCTACTCCGTGATGGAACTCCTCAAGAAATTCCACCCGCGCGGCCGCAGCACACTCGCGCCCGTCACCGCGGTCGATACGCCTGACGATCACACCGCGATTTTCCGCCTCTCCCGCCCGGCGCCGGCCATCATGAGCGCGCTGTCGAGCAGCGAGGCGCCGATCCTGCCCAAGCACATCTATGAGGGCAGTGACCCGCTGACCAATCCGCGCAACAACAACCCCATCGGCACCGGCCCCTTCCGCCTCACCCAGTGGCAGCGCGGCAATTTCATCGAGCTCGAGCGCAACCCGACCTATTGGGACGCCGGCAAACCCTATCTCGACCGCCTCGTGGTGCGCAGCTTCACCGATGCCGGCGCCCGCGCCGCGGCCTTCGAGCGCGGCGAGTTGCAACTCGCCGGCACCACCCCGGTGCCCCTCAGCGAAGTCGCGACCTACCGCGCCAACCCGAAATTCCAGGTCGAGGACCGCGGCGAGGAGCTGAACAACAGCCTGGACATCATGGAGTTCAACCTCCGCCACCCCATGCTCGGCAAGCCCGAGGTGCGCCAGGCGATCCGCCACCTCATCAACTCCGAGCTCATGGTCCGCGTCGTGTGGTCCGGCCTCGCAATGCCGCTGATCAGCCCGATCCCGAGCACGCTGACCAAATGGCACAGCGCCGACGTGCCGCGCTATCCCTTCAACCCCTCGAAAGCCGCCGCGATGCTGGATGCCGCCGGCGCGACGCGGGGCGCGGATGGCATACGCTTCAAGCTGCGGCTTGACGTGCCTTCGATCAGCGACGTCTACCAGCGCGAGGCGGAGTTTCTGCGCCAATCCCTCCGGTCCTCCGGCATCGACGTCGAAATCCGCATCTCCGATGTGCCGAGCTTCCTCAAGCGCATCTACGCCGAATACGATTTCGACATGAGCCTGCTGCCGGCCTCGGTCACCGCCGACCCCACCATCGGCCTGCAGCGCTATTACGACAGCAAGGCCATCCGCAAAGGCACCTTCCTGGTCAACGCCTCCGGCTACAGCAACCCCGAGATGGACGCGGTGCTCGACGCCGCGGCCATCGAGACCGACGCCGCCAAGCGCAAGGAGCAATGGACCCGCTTCCAGCAGATCGCCATGCGCGACCTGCCGCTGATCCCGCTCGCCTTGCCGCTCAACATCACCATCGCCGCCAAGGGGGTGCATAACTTCATCACCGGGGCGGATGGGCTCAGGGCGAATGGGGCGGAGCTTTGGGTCGAATAAGGGACGCAAGGGGTAGAAAGTTTTTGCTTCTTTTTTCAAAGAGAAGCGCTTCCTTCCTCCTGCGCCGCCTCGGCATGGCCGTGCTGATCGTCCTCGGCATCGCCGTCTTCAACTTCATCCTCCTCCACCTGGCCCCCGGCGACGCCGCCGACGCCCTGGCCGGCGAGGCCGGCGCCGGCGATCCGGCCTATCTCGCGATCCTGCGCGCCCGCTTCGGCCTCGATCAGCCGCTGCATGTCCAGCTCTGGCACTTCCTGCTGCGGCTGGTGACGTTCGATCTCGGCTTTTCCTCCCGCTACGGGCAATCCGTGGCGAGCCTCATCCTCGAACGCCTGCCGGCGACGCTGCTGCTGATGGGCACCTCGATGACGCTGGCAGTGGCCGGCGGCATCGTGTTCGGCGTCACCGCGGCGCGCCATGCGGGGCGGTTGGCCGATCGGGCGATCTCGCTTGTCGTGCTGCTGCTCTACGGGACGCCGATGTTCTGGAGCGGGCTGATGCTGATCCTGCTGTTCGCGGTGCGGCTGGACTGGCTGCCGGCCGGCGGGATGTATGACATGCGCGTGAAGGCCACTGGAATGGCCCATGTCGCTGATATCGCGCAACACCTGATCCTACCGGCCGCCACACAGGCCTGCTTCTTCCTCGCCGTCTATACCCGCCTGCTCCGCGCCTCGATGCTGGAGGTGCTGGGGCTCGACCATATCCGCTTCGCCCGCGCCAAGGGCATGGGCGAGCGGCGCATCGCCTTCGTCCACGCGCTGCGAAACGCCTTGCCGCCACTCGTGACGATGGTGGGGATGAATCTTGGCACATTCCTTGGTGGGGCGGTGCTGGGGGAGACGGTGTTTTCCTGGCCTGGCATCGGGCGGCTGATGTTCGATGCGGTGTTCCAGCGCGATCTCAATCTGCTGCTCAGCATTCTCGTGCTGTCCTCGGTGTTCGTGGTGCTGGCGAATCTGGTGGTGGATATTCTCTACGCCGTCATCAACCCGGCCGTGGAGCTGCGATGATCCGCCACGGCAGCCTGTGGGTGGGCGGAGCGATTTTGCTCGCGGTGGCCGGCATGGCCGCGTTGGCGGGGGTGATCTTCCCGGACGATCCCTTCGCCATGGCCGACGCGCCGTTGCTGTGGCCCGGCACCGCCGGATTGCCGTTCGGCACCGACAGTCTGGGGCGGGATATCATGGCCGGGCTGTTCTATGGGGCGCGGGCCTCGCTGCTGATCGGGATCGCGTCCACCGCGGCCGCGGTCGGCATCGGCATCCTGGTGGGGGCGGTGGCTGGATATTACCGCGGGCTGGTGGATGACGCGCTGATGCGGCTGACCGAGCTGTTCCAGACCATTCCCCCCTTTATGCTGGCAATCGTGCTGCTGGTGGTGCTGGGCACGCGGCTCACCACCATCGTCACCGCGATCGCCTTGGTCTCCTGGCCGGCGGTGGCTCGCCTGGTGCGGGGCGAGTTCCTCGCACTCAGGGAGCGGGAATTCGTGCAGTCCTGCCGGGTGATCGGCATGTCGGATGCGCGCATCATCCTCCAGCAGATCCTGCCCAACGCGCTGGCACCGGTGATCGTCACCGCGACCGTGCTGGTGGCGACGGCCATCCTGATGGAGGCCGGGCTGTCCTTCCTCGGCCTGTCCGACCCCAACGTGATGACCTGGGGGGCGATGATCAACATGGGCAAGGACCAGATGCGCCAGGCCTGGTACATCGTGGTGATCCCCGGCTGCGCTTTGCTGGTCACCGCGCTGGGGCTCAATTTGTTCGGCGAGGGGCTGAACGACGCGCTCAACCCGCGGCTGCGGCGGCAATGAGTGGGACGCTGCTGCGAGTCGAGGGGCTCGACATCGCGCGGCGGGATGATCCGTCCCTGCGGGTGGTGCGTCATCTCTCCTTTGACATCGCGCGGGGCGAAATCCTCGCGGTGGTCGGTGAATCCGGGTGTGGCAAGACCGTTACCTCTCTGGCGCTGACCGGGTTGTTGCCGGATGGGCTGGTGGTCGGAGGCGGCACGCTCAGCTTCGATGGGGCTCCTTTGCGCCCGGTGGAATTGCGGGGCCGGCGGATCGGGATGATTTTTCAGGACCCGATGAGCGCGCTGAACCCGATGTTCACCATCGGCGACCAGATCACCGAGATGCTCCGCGCCCATCTCGGCCTCGGCAAGGCGGCCGCGCGGGCGCGGGCGATCGAGCTGCTGGCGCTCGTTCGCCTGCCGGACCCCGGCCGCATCATCGACACCTACCCGGCCCGCCTCTCCGGCGGGCAGCGGCAGCGGGTGGTGATCGCGATTGCGATTGCCTGCAATCCCGACCTGGTGATCGCCGACGAGCCGACCACGGCGCTTGACCCGACCATCCAGGCGCAAATCATGGCGCTGCTGGCCGGGCTGCGCGAGACGCTCGGCATCGCGATCATGCTGATCACCCATAACCTCGGCCTGGTCGCCCAGGCCGCCGACCGGGTGATGGTGATGTATGCCGGGCGGAAGGTGGAGGAGGCGCCGGTTGAGGCGCTGTTCGCCCGGCCGCTCCATCCCTACGCACGCCGTCTGCTTGCGGCTACCCCGCATCCCGGGCGGACGCAGACGCGGTTGGCCGAAATTCCTGGTCTCGTCCCCTCGGTGTTCGATCTGCCGCCAGGCTGCCCGTTCGCGCCGCGCTGCGACGTGGCGGTGGCGCGCTGCCATGCGAGCGAGCCGGCGCTCTCCGGCGGGGCGGGCCATCGCGCCGCCTGCCATTTGGCATGAGCGCGTTGCTGGCCATCGAGGACCTGCATTGCCGGTTCGACACACCCGGCGGACCGCTGCATGCGGTGCGGGGCGTGTCGCTCACCGTCAACGCCGGGGAGACGGTCGGGCTGGTCGGTGAGTCCGGGTCGGGGAAGACGACGCTGGCGAAGTCCATCGTCGGGCTCGTCAGCCCCGCATCCGGGCGAATCCTGCTCGACGGGCGGGACCTCGCGGCCGCCACCCGGGCCGAGCGGTTTGCCGCCAAACGGGCGGTGCAGTTCGTGTTTCAGGACCCTTTCGCCTCGCTCAACCCGCGCCGGCGGGTCGCCCAACTCATCCGCGAACCGCTCGACGTGCATCGCATCGGCACCTCGGCCGAGCGCGACGCCCGGGTGGCCTGGCTGATGGACCGCGTCGGGCTGTGGCCGGAATGGGGGAGCCGGCTGCCGCATGAATTCTCCGGCGGGCAGCGCCAGCGCATCGGCATCGCCCGCGCACTCGCGCTCAACCCCCGCCTCATCGTTTGCGACGAGCCGGTCTCGGCACTTGACGTCTCGATCCAGGCGCAAGTCATCAACCTGCTCGCCGACCTGCAACGGGAACTCGGGATCGCCTACCTGGTGATCTCCCACGACCTCGCGCTGGTCGAGACCTTCGCGCAGCGTATCGCCGTGATGTATCTCGGCCAGATCGTCGAACTCGGGCCCGCCGCAGAAGTCTGGCGCGCGCCGCGGCACCCCTTCACGTCAGCCCTGATCGACGCCGTGCCGGTGCCAGACCCCGCGATCGCGCGGGCGAGGCGGTCCATCCTCGAAGGCGACCCGCCCTCCCCGCTCGCGACCCCGCCAGGCTGCGCCTTCGCGCCACGCTGCCCGCTTGCTGTTGCGCGCTGCCACACGTCTGCGCCGCAGTCTCGCCTCGTTGATCCCCGGCATTGGGCGGCGTGTCACGTTGCGGGGGAAGGAAGCGCTTCTTTTTGAAAAAAGAAGCAAAAACTTTTTGATCCGTTGGGTTTGGGGGG
>CAIWAJ010000349.1:0-1658 GCA_903910565.1 uncultured Rhodospirillales bacterium | reverse complement strand
CGCTGTCGAGCCCGAGGCGGACGCCGCCGACTTCGGTTTTGTGCAGGATGTGGGTGGCGCCGGTTTTCATCGCGACGGGGAAACCGAGCGCCTCGGCGGCCAGCACCGCCTCGGCCGGGGAGACGACCAGGCGGCCCTCCGGCACCGCGAGTCCGTGCCCGGCCAGCGTGCGCTTGCCGCGCCATTCGCCGAGGCTCTGTGCTTCGCCGACTGGCGCTGGGGAGGCGAGTGGCGCCGGGCGCTCGACCGCTTCCCCGATCTCGGCGGCTGCCCTGAGTGCTGTCAGCGCCTCATCAAGCCCGCAGAGCGGCACCACGCCCGCCTCGGCCAGGGCCAGCGCGCGCGCCTCGGGCATTGCCTCGGGCAGGGTGGCAATCACCGCGGCGGGCGCGCCGGTTGCGGCGTGGGCTGCGACCATGGCGTCGGCGGCGATGGCCCAGTCGGCGCCGTCGCAGCGGTCTTCGCGCGGGAAGTCGAGGATCAGGGCGGTCATCCCGAAGCCGGCCTGCATCATCGCGCCGAAGGTCGCGGTCAGCGCCGGGCCGTTGGCCCAGGAGAAGGTGTGGTAATCCAGCGGGTTGCTGACCGTCACCAGCGCCGGCAGGGTGGCTGCGACTGCCGCGTGTGATGCTGCATCCAGCGGCCGGAACGTGAGCCCGCTGCCCTCGGCGCGATCGGCGACTAGCGCCGCCTCGCCGCCGGAGCAGCTCATCGAGGCGATGTCGCGGCTGCGCAAGGGGCCCGCGACGTGCAACACCGTCAGTGTCTCCAGCAGCGCCGGCACGCTCGCCACCTGCGCCACGCCGAGCCGGCGCAGGAAGGCCCGTGTCGGCGCGTCCCCGCCGGCCAGCGAGGCGGTGTGGCTCGCGGTGAGCGCGGCGCCGGCCGCCGAACCGCCGGTCTTCAACGCCACGATCGGCACCCCGCGCCCCTGCGCCGCGATCGCCGCCGTGGCAAATTCCGCCGCATCGTCGATCCCCTCGATATGCAGGCCGATCGCGGTGATCCGAGGGTCCTCCAGCAGCGCCGCGATCACCGCGGACATGCCGACGACCGCCTGGTTGCCGAGCGTGATCAGGCAGGCCAGCGGCAAAGCGCGGCGATGCATGGTGATGTTGACGCCGATATTGCCGGACTGGGTGATCACCGCCACCCCGCGCCCCACGCGCCGGCCGCCATGCTGGTCCGGCCACAGCAGCACGCCGTCGAGATAGTTCACGAAGCCGTAGCAGTTGGGGCCGAGCACAGGCATGTCGCCGGCTGCGGCGCGGAATTCCGCCTGCAACCCGGCCTCGCCGCTCTCGGCAAACCCGGAGGCATAGGCCACCGCGCCACCACAGCCGGCGGACGCCAGCTCCCGGAGCACGCCAAGCGTCAGATGCCGGTTGAGGCCGATGAAGGCGGCATCGGGCACGCCGGGCAGATCGGCCACCGAGCGATAGACCCGCCTCCCATCCATCTCATCGCGCGACGGATGCACCGGCCAAACCTCGCCGCCATATCCAATCAAGCCGTTCTGCCGCACTACCTCCGCCGCCGCCTTGCCGCCGAATACCGCGATGGAGCGCGGCCGCAGCAGCCGCTCGAGCATCATGGGCTTGGGGCCGGAAGGAAGGAAGGCCAGGGGCGCTGCCCCTGGACCCCGCCAGAGGCAGTGG
>CAIWAJ010000348.1:0-9929 GCA_903910565.1 uncultured Rhodospirillales bacterium | reverse complement strand
GTGTGGTAATTCTCTTCATGGCGTTGCTCTCCTTTGAGGATTCGACACCCCGAGCCTAACGGCTCAAGGCGGGCAACGCCGACCAACCTATTTCAACATCGGGCGGGACATCCCCGCCGGCCCCGCCGTCACGCCCTTGCGCCCCGAACCGCGCCCCGAGCCGCGGCCGGAACCGCGGCCGAGCCGCAGCGAACCTCGCGAATTCCGCAACGAGGCCCGCTCCAACCTCCCCCGCGGCGGCGCGCGCGTCGGCGTGATGCCGCTGCAGATGGTCAACACCACCGAGGAAGAGGCGCATCTCTCCACCGGTCTGGCCGATGAAATCACCTCCGCCCTCGCCCGCTTCCGCTGGATGTTCGTGGTGTCATCCAGCTCGCTCGCCCGCTTTGCCACCGGCTCGCGCGACGAGACGGCGATCCGGCGCAATTTCAGCATCGATTTCCTGCTCGACGGCACCATCCAGCGCACTGGCGCCCGGCTGCGCATCGGGCTGCGCCTGCTCGATCTGCGGGCCGGCAACCAGATGGTCTGGGCGCGCCGCTTCGACCGCGACAGCAATGACCTGCTGACCCTCCAGGACGACATCGCCGCCGAAGTGGTGGCGCAGATCGACCCGGAAATCCTGCTCATCGAGGCCCAGCGCGTCAGCGCCCGCCCCTCGCAGGACCCATCGGCCTATGACCTCGTGCTCCGCGCCATTCCGCTGATCACCCGGCTCGAAAAGCCGCTGTTCATGCAGGCCGGCGAACTTCTGCGCCAGGCCGTCGGCCAGGAGCCGGAATACGCCGCTGCCCACGCCTGGTTCGCCTTCTGGCAGATGTTCCTGGTCGGCCAGGGCTGGTCCGACGCCCCCGCCGAAGTGATGGGCGAGGCCGGCCGCCTCGCCGAGCGCGCCATCATGCTCGACCCGCAGGACGCCAAGGCCCTCACCATCGCCGGCCATGTCCGCGCCTTCCTGCATCACCGCATGCGCGAGGCGCTCACCCTGCATGACCGCGCCCTGACCCTGAACCCCAACCTCGCGATGGCCTGGGCTTTCTCGGCGATGACCTTCACCTATCTCGGTGACCTCGCCGAGGCCGACAAGCGGATCACCCGCTACAAGCGCCTCTCCCCGCTCGATCCACACGCCTTCTTCTATGATGGCATCATGATCTACATCGCCCTGCTGCGGCACGACTACGAGCAGGCCGCCACCGTCGGGCGCATGGTTACGGAGATGAACCTCTCCTTCTCCTCCACCCAGAAGCCCTATCTCGCCGCCCTCGGCCATCTCGGCCGCTTGGACGAATGTGCCCCGGTGCTGAAGCGGCTGCTGGAGATTCAACCGGATTTCTCCATCGAATCCTTCAAGGTCTCCAGCCCTTTCGAACGGCCGGAAGACCTGGACTGCGTCCTCGCCGGCCTGCGCGCGGCTGGCGTGCCGGAATCCTCCCCGCGCCCGGCGTGATCAGGCCCGCGTCGCCGTGAACACGCCGGCGAGCACAATCAGGCTCGCCGCGAGTACCGTGCCGGTGATCGGCTCCCCCAGCAGCAGCCGGGCCAGTACCAGGCCGGAAACCGGTTGCAGAAACTGCAACACACCGATCCGCGCGATCCCGCCCTGCCCAAGTGCCCAGTACCAAATCACGTAACCCAGCATCGAGACGCCAAGCGACAAATAGGTCACCCCCGCCCAGGCCGGCAGCGAAATCGCGCCCCAGGCGATCCCCGCGAACATCCAGGGCGCGAAGGGCAGAAACACCAGCGTCGCCAACGCAATCCCCCAATAGGTCGTCCCCTGCGAGGGATACCCCGCCTGCGACAGCCGCGCCCCCGTGACATAGCCGGTGGAGGCAATGGCGGCCGAACCGACGCAGATCGCATCGCCCAGCAGGCTCGCCTCCCCGCCCGGCGCGGCGCGACCGAAAATCAGCAGCGCCTCCCCGGCGATCGCGATCGCGCATCCCGCCCACCACATCCCGCCAGGCCAGCGCCGGTCCACCAGATTAGCGATCGCGCCGGTGAACACCGGCAGCATCGCGAGGATCATCCCGGCATGGATCGCCGAAGTGTGCGACACTCCGGAGCTGAAAATCACGGGAAAGCCGATGAACCCGCAAAACGCGCACAGCGCCATCAAGCCAAATTCCCGCCACGTCCGCGGCAACGGCACCCGAAACACCAGCGCCAGCACCACCCCGACCGGCGCCGCGATCGCCGCCCGCAACGCCGACATCGGCAGCGGCGGAATCTCCGTCACCGCCAGCTTTGTGCCCACCGGCGAACCGCCCCAGAAAATCACCGCGAACAGCGCCGCCCCCAGCACGATCGGGCGCATCAGCCCGCCTTCGCCCGCACGAGGCCCAGCACCCTGCCATCCAGCACCGCCAGCCCCACCGCCACCAGCGCCATTCCCCCCATCTGCTGCCCGCTCAGTCGCTCGCCGAGAACACCGATCCCCAGCAGAATCGCGGTGATCGGGCTGAGGAACGTCACCAGCACCACATTCGTCGCTCCCGCGGTCGCGAGGATGCGGTAGAAAATCGAGTAGGCCAGCGCCCCGGTCAGCAACCCCATCGCCAGGATCGCGCCAACCGCCGTCCACGACGGCGGCGCCAACGTCCATGGCCGGTCGATCACCAGCGCCAGCGGAATCAGCATGATCGCCGACGTGCTCAACTGCCCCGCCGCGGTCGTCATCGCATGCAGCCCGAGCGGCGCGAACCGCCGGCCATAAATCCCGGCATAAGCGTACCCAAGCGATGCCCCCAGGCACGCCAGCGCCCCCAGAACGCCCGCCGCCGAGAAGCTGAACGTCCCGCCGCCCAGCATCACCGCCAGTCCGGCAAACCCGATCAGCACCCCCACGGCATGCCGCCACGTCATCCGCTCATCCGCGGTCAGCCAATGCGCCAGCACCACCGTGAACAGCGGCGATGTCGCGATCAGCACCGAGGCCAACCCGGTCGCGACGAACGGGCTGGCAAACGCAAGCAGGATGAACGGCCCGGCGTCGTTGAACACGCCCATCAGCACGAACTGCCCCCAGGTCCGCCGCCCCCGCGGCAATCTCGCGCCCGCCTGGCGCATCGCCAGCAACAAGGCCCCCGCCGCAAGCGTCACCTTCACCGCCGCAATGCTGAACGGCGGCACTTCGCGCGTCGCGAACGAGAGAAACAGGAACGTGCTGCCCCACAGCACCGACAGCACGAGCAGCAGCGCCCATTCGAGCGCCGTCATCGTGCGGTTCATGCGCTTCTCCCCCCAATCAGAAGACAAGCAAGCGGTTCTTTTTTGAAAAAAAGAACCAAAAAACTTCTATCCGTTTGGCGTCACACCCTCCCGGGAGAGTGCACGCCAAACGGATAGAAAGTTTTTGCTTCTTTTTTCAAAAAGAAGCACTTGCTTCCTTCGCCGCGTCAGATCTTCCCCTGCACGCCCTCAACGAACCACTTCATCTCGCCGATATCCTTGTCCGCCATCGCCTGGCCGGCCGCCAGCTTCACCTTGCCATCCTGGTCGGTGATCGGCCCGGCGAAGGGCTTCAGCGTCCCGGCCCCGATCGCGGCCAGCTTGGCGTCAACCTCCTTGCGCACCGCGTCCGGCACCGCCGCGCCATAGGGCGCCAGCTTCGTCATCCCCTCCTTCACGCCGCCCCACACGTCGCCGGACTTCCAGGTCCCGGCGATCGCCGCCTTGGCGCGGCCGATATAGTATTCGTTCCAGTTATGCGTCACCGCGGTCAGGCAGGTCTTCGGGCCATATTTCGACTGGTCCGAGTTGTAGGCCACCGTGAACACCCCCTTCTCCTCCCCGGCCTGCGCCACCGCGGTGCTGTCGGTGTGATGCGTCAGGATATCCGCGCCCCCCGCGATCAGCGTATCCGCCCCCGCCCGCTCCTTGCCCGGATCGAACCAGGAGGACGTCCACACCACCTTCACCACCGCCTTCGGGTTCACCGAGCGCATCCCCAGCGTGAACGCGTTGATCCCCTGCAACACCTCGGGGATCGGGAACGCCGCCACATACCCGGCAATGCCGGACTTGCTCATCCGCCCCGCCAGCACGCCGGTCGCATACCGCCCCTCATAGAACCGCGCCGAATAGGTCGCCACATTCGCCGCCCGCTTGTAGCCCGTGGCGTGCTCGAACTTGATCTTAGGGAACTGCCCCGCCACTTTCACCGTCGGGTTCATGTAGCCGAACGAGGTGGTGAAAATCAGGTCATTCCCGTCGGTCGCCAGCTTGCGGATCACCCGCTCGGCATCCGCCCCCTCCTCAACGTTCTCGACGAACGACGTCTTCACCGCCCCGCCCAGCGCCGCATCCAGCGCCCGGCGCCCCAGTTCATGCTGGAAGGTCCAGCCCGCATCGCCCACCGGCGACACATAAACGTAAGCCACCTTGAGCGGCCCGGCGGCAGTCGCCTCACGGGCGGCGAGCCCCATCGCGGCGGGAGCAAGCAGGAGAGAACGGCGAGAAAGCATGGCGGGATGTCCTTTCAGGCGGGATGGAACGGTTTGCCGAGCGAGGCCGGCGCATTGAGCTTCAGGCGAAGCCTGTCGCGCGAAATCAGCACGAGCACAAGGATGGTGGCGAGATAAGGCAGAGTCGCCAGCAGATTCGGCGCCACCGGAATGCCCCAGGCATTGGCCTGGAACCCCGCGATCGTCACAAACCCGAACAGCAGCGCCCCCAGCGTGACGAAATGCGGCTTCCACGTCGAGAACACCACCAGCGCCAACGCGATCCACCCGCGCCCGGCCACCATGTTCTCCGTCCACATCGGCGTATAGGCGAGGCTCAGCGACGCGCCCCCCAACCCCGCCATCGCCCCGCCAAACAGCGTCGCCGCCAGCCGGATGCGGATCACCTTGTAGCCGAACGCATGCGCCACCTCGGCGCTCTCCCCCACCGCCCGCAGCACCAGCCCGGCCCGGCTCCGCATCAGAAACCGCTGCACCACGAACGGCGCCGCCAAGGCCAGCCACACCAGCGGATCAAGCAGCAGAACCTGCTGCACCAGCGGCGAAGCGCTCGCCAGGTCGGGGAAAATCACCGTCGCCAGCCCCGGTATCGGATGGCTCTGATACGGCGCCCCGAACAGCGCCGAAAACCCCACCCCGAAAATCGTCAGCGCCAACCCGCTCGCCACCTGGTTCGCCCTGAGCCCCAGCGTCAGCACGGCGAAAACCCCCGCCATCGCCGCCCCCCCCGCCGCCGCCGCCAGCAGCCCGATCCACGGGCTGCCGCTGCCGATCGTCGCCGCGAACCCCACCACCGCGCCCACCAGCATCATCCCCTCAACGCCGAGGTTCAGCACCCCCGCCCGCTCCACCACCAACTCGCCAATCCCGGCCAGGATCAGCGGCGCCCCCGCCCGCAGCGTCGCCACCAGCAGCGCGATCAGCATCACCCCGTCACCCATGCGCCCGCCCCCCAATCCGGATGCGGTAGAGCACCAGCACATCCGCCCCCAGCAGGAACAGCAGCAGCATCCCCTGGATCACCCCGGTCGCCGCCAGCGGCAATTGCTGGGTGATCTGCAACGCCTCGCCGCCGAGATACAGCAGCGCCATCAGCAGCGCCGCCAGCAGCATCCCCACCGGCCGCAACCGCCCGAGAAACGCCACGATAATCGCCGCAAACCCATACCCCGGCGAAATCGTCGGCAACAACTGCCCGATCGGCCCCGCCACCTCCGACACCCCGGCCAGCCCCGCCAGCCCGCCGCTCAGCAACAGGCAGAACCACACCGCCGACGTCTCGGAAAACCCGGCATACCGCGCCGCCCCCGGCGCCAGCCCCACCACCCGGATGCGATAGCCAATCAGCGTCCGTCCCAGCAGCAACGCCCCCGCCGGCACCGCGGCCAGCGCGAACAGCGCCGCGATCGTCACCCGCCCGCCCTCGAACAACAACGGCAACGTCGCCGCCGGCTCGAACTGGCGGGACTGCGGGAAATTGAACCCCTCGGGGTCCTGCAACGGCCCGCGCACCAGCCAGCCCAGGATCTGCACCGCCACATAGCTCAGCATCAGCGTCACCAGGATCTCATGCGCATTGAACCGCGTACGCAGCCAGGCCGCGATCGCCGCCCACCCCATCCCCCCCAGCACGCCCGCCAGCAACACCAGCGGCAGCACGAACCATCCCCCCTCCGGCCCCAGCCACAGCCCGACCGCCCCCCCGCCGATCGCCCCCATGGTGAACTGCCCCTCCGCGCCGATGTTCCACACATTGGCCTGCACGCCGACGGCAATCCCGATCGCGCACAACAACAGCGGCGTCGCCTTCAACGCCAACTCGCTCAGCCCCGTCGCGTCCGCCAGCGGCGCCACGAACAGCGTGTGCAAACACGCCACCGGGTCCTTCCCCATCACCGCGAACAACAGCGCCGCCCCCAAAGCTGCGGCCAGCACCGCCAGCACCGGCGCCAACACCCCCATCAACCCCGACGCCGCGGCACGGCGCTCAAGCCGCATGCGCCCCGCCTTCCATCACAACGCCCCCCATCAGCAGCCCGATCCTTTCGATATCCGTCTCCCCCACCGGCGTCGGCGGCGACAGGGCCCCGCCATGCAGCACCCCGATCCGGTCGCATATCGCCAGCAACTCGTCGAGATCCTCCGAGACGATCAGCACCCCCACCCCCGAGGCCGCCAAATCGCGCAGCGCATCATGGATCGCCAGCGCCGCCCCGACATCCACCCCCCAGGTCGGATGCGATGCGATCAGCACCTTCGGCGCATGCCCCACCTCCCGGCCGATGATGAATTTCTGCATGTTGCCGCCCGACAGCGACGAGGCCGGCGCCTCCGCCCCCGCCGCCACCACGCGGAACGCGTCGATCACCCCCCGCGCAAACCGCCGCAACCCCGCGAAATCCACGAACCCGCCCCGCACCAGGCCGCCATCCGTCCCGGTCAGCAGCGCATTCTCGGTCAGCGACAACTCCGCCACCGCGCCCCGCCCCAGCCGCTCCTCCGGCACCGCCGCCAACCCCAACCGCCGCCGTGCCGCCGCGCCGCGCCGCCCGCACGCCGTGCCCGCCACCACCACCGAACCCTGCTCGGCGGCCAGCCGCTCCCCGGTCAACGCCGCCAGCAACTCCTTCTGGCCATTCCCCGCCACCCCCGCGATGCCAAGGATCTCGCCGGCCCGCACATCGAGGTTGATGTCGCGCAAATCCGTGCCAAACGGGTCATCCGCCGCAAGCGACAACCCCCGCGCCTCCAGCACCGCCCCACCCGCCGCCGGCCGCGCAATCGCCGCCGGCGCCGCCAGCGCCCGCCCGATCATCATCTCCGCCATCACCGAAGGCGCCGTCTCCCGCGGCACGCAACTCCCCACCACACGCCCGCCGCGCAGCACCGTTGCGCCATCGCACAACGCCCGGATTTCCGCCAATTTGTGGCTGATATATAGAACCGAACACCCCTCGGCGGCCAGCCGCCGCAGCATGGCGAACAACCCCTCCACCTCCTGCGGCGTCAGCACCGAGGTCGGCTCGTCCATGATCAACAGCCGCGGCGCCTGCAACAAACAGCGCAAAATCTCCACCCGCTGCCGCTCGCCGACGGACAAATGATGCACATGCCGCCCGGGATCCACCGCCAACCCATACCGCGCCGCCACCTCGGCAATCCGCGCCGACAACGCCGCAATACTCTCCCCCGCCCCCAGCCCCAACGCGATGTTCTCCGCCACCGTCAGCGTCTCGAACAACGAGAAATGCTGGAACACCATGCCAATCCCAAGCGCCCGCGCCGCATTGGGGTCGGCAATCCGCACCGCCGCGCCCTCCCAGGCAATCGTCCCAGAATCCGGCTGCACCACCCCATAAATAATCTTCACCAGCGTCGACTTGCCCGCCCCATTCTCCCCCAACAACGCATGAATCTCGCCCGGCATCACCCGCAGGTCGATGCCATCATTGGCCTGAGTCGCGCCGTAGCGCTTCGAAATGCCACGCAGATCGAGTCGGGGGGTGAATTCCATCGTCGGTAACTACCAGCGGCGCCGGGCGGGGAAAACCGGATTTCCCTGGAAGGTTCGGGGGGAGGAGTTCTTTTTGTTAACAAAAAGAACCAAAAAACTTTTTATTCCGCTCCATGCCGTTGGCGTAATCTCCCCGGATGGTTCGGGGCAGTATGTACCAAGGTGATAAAAGTTTTTTGCTCCTTTTTTACCAAAAAAGGAGTGCTTCCTTGCCTCTCACTTACCGCCGCTGCCGGTCTCCACTATCCGCCGGTCTTCGGCTTCTTCTGCTTATGCGAGGTGTCTTTCGACGGCTTATTTTGCTTTCTGACCTGGGCTTGGTGAGATTTCTTGTCATTGTCTGCCTGCGTCGGCCTGAATTGCTCATAGGCAGGAATCGCAGACGTCGCTGCAAGCAGCACCAAAACGGCTAACCCAAAAGCGCAGAAGACCCTCACGGCGGCAGCCCCTGTCCAATCCATCGCCACTTCACGGTGCGATTTCCCCAAAAACAAGCCAACGGTGCTGACCCACAAGCGGCGGCAGCCGCACGTGCCCTTGCACAATCCCTGACCTCAAGGAAAAACTGGCGCCAGTCATCCACGGGGAACACGCATGGCTCTTTCCATCATCGGCGCCGGCTTCGGCCGCACCGGCACGCTGTCCATGAAACTGGCGCTCGAGCAGCTCGGCCTCGGCCCCTGCCACCACATGGAGGAGGTGATCAAAAGCCCGGCCCAGCTCGTCCATTGGCAGAACATCGCCGCCCGCCGGCCGGTCAACTGGGACGAGGTCTACGCCGGCTTCAATTCAACCGTGGACTGGCCAGGCGCGCATGTCTGGCGCGAACTCGCCGCCCACTACCCCGACGCCAAGGTGATCCTCACCGTCCGCCCCGAGGCCGATTGGTGGAACAGCTTCTCCAAAACCATCAACATGGTCATCGCCGGCCGCGGCCATATCCCGGACCCCCACGTGCGCGGCTGCATGGACATGGGCCACGAAATCGTCTTCCAGCAATGCTTCGGCGGCGCCACCGACCAGCCCTCCATCCTCTCCGCCTATCGCCGCCGCATCGAGGAAGTCCGCGCCGCCATCCCACCCTCCCGCCTGCTGGAATTCAACGTCGCCCAAGGCTGGGGGCCGCTTTGCGCCTTCCTCGGCGTTCCCGCCCCCGAGACGCCGTTTCCGCGGACCAACTCGGTCGAGGACTTCTGGAAGACGGTGCGGGGCGAGGGCTAGGAGGAGGCAAGCGCTTCTTTTTTGAAAAAAAAGAAGCAAAAAACTTCTATCCGTTTGCGGGTGTCAAACGTCGAGGTGAAATTTTTTCTAACTCGGCGTTTTTATGTTTGACATTAAGGTGGCGGGCCGCTATACCACCGCCATGAGCAATCCCGCCCCCTCCTCCGTCCTGCGCAGTGTCGCGATGGCACGGCACCTCAGCGCCATGGCGCTGTGGTTCGCCACGCTGCTCGCCCGGATTCTGCCCGGCTCGCCGGAGCGCCAGGCCGAGGCGGAGATGTGGCGCTATATCGAAACCACGATGGCCCAATTCGCCGACCTGCTGGAACGCCTCGCCGCCGGCGAAATCCCGCCCCCGCATCCCAAACGCGCCCGGCCCAGCGTCAACGCACGCCAGGACTCCGTCCTCCCCCGCGCCCGCCCCCCTGTGCGCCACGTCCGCCCCAAGGCCCAGCCGCGTCCCAACATGCCCCCGCCCTTTCAGCGCAAGCCGGCGAAGCCCCAAATTTCAAAAACAAACGGCCAATCCGCCGAGCAAAGCCACGCCCAAATCGTTACGATTATTTATCAAATTAGCAATTCAGCCAGAATCCAAAACGGATAAAAGTTTTTTGCTTCTTTTTTTCAAAATAGAAGTCCCTTTCTTCGCGGGTTGAACCCAAGGTGCGCCGGCAGTAGGGTGCGCGGCTTTTTTGACGCATGAGAGAACCCAGATGCACCTGACC
>CAIWAJ010000347.1:0-5443 GCA_903910565.1 uncultured Rhodospirillales bacterium | reverse complement strand
GTGTGGTAATTCTCTTCATGGCGTTGCTCTCCTTTGAGGATTCGACACCCCGAGCCTAACGGCTCAAGGCGGGCAACGCCGACCAACCTATTTCAACATCGGGCGGGACATCCCCGGGGATTCTTCCTTGCTTTGCAGTGCAGCAACCGTTTAAAAGCTGGTTAACCGAACTTTCCGACGAGGACTGAACCAGATGACGACATTTGTCACAGTGAATACGAGCGCAACGGCTTCCGTGCTCGTGCCGTTCACGTCGGCTGCGAACGCCGCCCTGGCCCAGGCCGCTCTCGATGCCGGGCCCAACTCGGTCGCTTCGATCGGCGGAGGCATCTTCAAGTATTTCTCCCCCACCGTCGGCGGCTCGGCCACCGTCCCAGGGGTCACCTTCCTCGGCGGTATCAGCCAGACCATCTCCGGCGCGGTGAACTACGGCCTGATCCCCGCCGACTACAAGGACTTGGTGAACGCCGGCTCCGGCACGGCGATCGCCGTGGGTGCCGCCAACACCTCCCTCTGGTCGGGCCAGAACGCCACCACGGTGTTCCTCAACTCGAACCCGAACGGCCAGGCCTTCCTCGGCGGCGGCAATGACGTGGTCTCGAACGCCTTCTCCTTCGGCACCATGAACGTGCTGATGGACTCGCCGGCCAGCGGCGCCCTTGGCGGTTCGACCCTGACCCTCGACGAGCACGCCGGCGGCGCCTCGACCGTGCAGGCCCAGGCGAACGACCTCATCTCGGTGCTCACCGGCGGTTCGGATCTCATCGTCGCCAACTCCGGCACCGTGGCGGTCTTGTCCAGCCATGGCTCCAGCACCCTGAACGGCGCCACCACCGTGACCGGCGTCGCCGGCGCCACGGAGTGGGTCGCGCAGAACAACGCGCCGATCTTCATCACCCCCGGCGCCTCCAACGCCTTCGTGTTCACCGGCCATGCCGATGGTAGCGACGTGAGCGCCACCCTGTTCGGCGGCACGCATACCTTCGGCGGCACGACCTTCACCGCCCCGGCCTATACCGGCCAGACCACGGTGATCGGTGTCGACGGCTACCTGCAGACCGGCTCGGCCGGCGGCTCGATCATCTCCACCGGCACCAACAACTCCTCCTCCACCGTGGTCGCCAGCGGCAACAACGACGACCTGTTCGTCAACTCCCAGGGCAACACCGTTGACCTCGGCAGCGGAACCGGCGTGTTCGGCGTCACCGCGACCACCGCGGGCGGCAACATCGGCAACACCTTCAAGCTCGGCTCCGGCACCGGCGAGGCGATCGGCGGCCAACGCGGCCACAACACCTTCCTTTTCCAGGGCGCGGGCACCTACACCGTCGCCGGCTTCCACGACACCGACTTCACCGGCTCGCTCTACAAGGACGCGGCGACCGGGACCGGCGGCGCGGGCAACATCACCATCGCCGACTTCTTCCCGCAGCAGATCCAGACGGTTACCGTCGCGGCCTCGCTCGGCGGCGGCACCGCCACCATCGGCACCGCGATCTTCGACAAGTTCGATACCGCCGGCAAGACGGTCACCTCGCTCACCTCGACCTCGATCGGTGGCGGCCTGTTCAACAACGTCGCCCACCTCTCGGACGGCACGACCATCAACTTCACCAACACCATCGGCCCCGTGCACCAGAACGGCACCTTCATCGTCTAATCCACCACGGGCCGCCAAGGTCAAAGGGCCGGCAGGGAAACCTGCCGGCCCTTTCCTTTTATGCGCCATCCGTATTGCCGCGTTATTCTCCGTGAAATCGCGCGCCCCCGTCTTGCCAGACCTCACGCATCTGTGTTCGCCTGCCCCGGCGCCAAATGCACGCAACGCGTGTAGCATCGCTCCAGCAATTCCGAGGATAAAGTGCCGGTCAACGAGCGGCTTCCGGTGTGGCCCTATCGGATCATCCTCGTCGAGGATGACGAAAATCTGCGCAACGTTCTCGCCGCCGCCCTGCGACGGCAAGGCTGGCCCGTCAGCCCCGCCCCCGACGCCGATGGCGGGCTCGACGCCATGGGCGAACCGCCCCGCCCGGCCATGCTGATCACCGATATCGACCTCGGCCCCGGCCCCTCCGGCCTCCTGCTGGCCGACCACACCAAAATCCGCTTCCCCTTCGTGCCGATCATCCTGATGAGCGGCCACTGGACGCCCGAAGCCGAACAACACGGCGTGCCGGACGCCGTGCTGCTGCGCAAACCCTTCCGGGTGTTCGATCTGGTGGACGTGGTGAAGCGGTTTTTGCCGGTGCAGGAACCGCTGGAGTAGGCACGCAAGCGCTTGCGTCCCTCAGGCCTCGCGCAACCCCTCGTGCCAATCCGTCAACGTCAGCGCCAACGTGCGCGCCTCCGCGCTATAGGGCAGTACCAGCCACGCATCGCCGGTGGTCCAGCGCCAGGTATCCTCGCCGCTGCCCTCGATGGGGTGAAAACCCGGGCCGAAACTGGCGGAATCCAGCACCAATGGCACCCCGTTGACCGCGGCGGCGCGCACGCACACCCCGAATCGGCGGCCATCGCTGTCATCATCGGCCCGCCGGCGCGTGGAGCGCAGGCGCACCGGGCCGCTGCGCGGCGGCAGGGTGCAGGTGAAATGCCACGGCGAGGGCTCCTCCAGCGGCACCGGCTTGCCCGCGGTGAGCAGCGTGACCGGGGGAAGCACCGGTTTCGCGGCAAAAGCGGCCTGTGGCGGCGCCATTTCCGGCATCTCCTCGGCCATCGCGCGGGCGGCCAGGCGCTGGCGATGGTAATTGAGCGCCGGGCCGGCCGGCAGGATGGGCAGGCAGCGCGGGTAGTGGCAGGCGGAGGCCGTCGCGGTGGCGTTGGCCAGGAGAATCGAGTGCGAATCGAGCTCGATGACATGCCACTCCGCCACCGCCGCCGCGGCGTCGCGGTAGATCGAGGTGGAATTCAGCAGCGCCGCCGCCGGCACCAGCGCGCCCGGGTCCTCCCCCTCGCCGATCGGCACGTCCGGCGGCAGCGATTCGCGCAGGCGCAGCAGGGCGGTGGCCGGCAAAACCAGGTCGGCCGAGGGCATCGCCGGGGCGAGCGCGCCGGCGCGGATATGCACCAGCGGCCCCTGGGCGGCGGCGACCCGGTGGATCGCGCGGATCGGGGTGGGCTGCTCGGCCGGGCCGAGCAAGGTGAGCACGGTATCGCCGGGCCGCAGGGACTCGACCGCCGCCTCCCCCATCACCCCCGAGGCGGAGAGGGTGGCGATTCGTGTGCCGGGCGGGAAGGCGCCCTCGCTGGCGCGGTCTGGCGGTTGGGACATCACTTCTTCTCGTAGGGGTCTTCGGTGCCGGCGGGATACATGGTGGTGGTGAGGTCGCCCGGCGTCACCGGCCAGGCGAGCGTGCAGGGCCCGGTCTTGCGCACCAGCACGGCGGTGCCCTCGTAGCCCGCCGCGCGCTCGGCCCAGGCCTTGATGGGGCGATAGATGAAAGGAATGATGAACTGCTCGGCCTCGAGCATGCGTTCCAGCACCTCGAATCCCGTGCGCGGGTTGAACAGCGCGTCCCACGCGGTATCGGAGAAGCGCCAGAAATCCCAGGGCATGTCGTGCATGCCGATGGTCTGGTGGGTGGCGATCAGCGCGAGCCCGCCGGGCTTGAGGATGCGATGGATCTGCGGCACCACCGCCCAGGGCATCATCAGATGCTCGAACACCGAGACCGAATAGACCGCATCGAAGCTCTCGGCGGGGATGCCGGACATGTCATGCGCGTCGGCGACGATGTCGACGTTGTCACCGGGATGTATGTCAAGGACGCTAACCCGTGCCTTGCCAAAGGCTTGGCTGCGATCGAGCTGCGAGCGGGCGCGGCCGCCGATGTCCAGCACATGGGCGCCGGGCAGCGCGTCGAGCTGGTCGATGAAGCGGCGCATCATCGCGTGGCCCGGATAATGGCCGGTGCGATCGGCGCAGAGTTCGAGCAAAGCCACGCTGCCGGACCAGCCGGACTCGGTGGTGAACACCAGCGTGGCGTCCTCCGGCAGCTCCTCGGCGGCGCGCAGGAGTTGCAGCGAGAACCCCTTGTCCGGCCCGAGATTGAGCACGCCGCCATGCGGCAGGTTGACCTCGCAGATCGCGGCCACCACATCCTGCCCGGCGAAGCTGACCGACTTCAGGCGATCCTCTGGGTGATGGAACCAGCCGGAAATCCTGAGCGTATTGAAGAACTTGGCCGCGGTGTCGACCATGAAGAGATAGCCGTCGAGATGCATCGCGCTGGCGCTCCGGGGTAGAGCGTCAGGGTAGCATTGCAAGGGACGGGAAGGAAGGAAGCGCTTCTTTTTTTGAAAAAAAAGAAGCAAAAAAACTTTATTCGTTTGCCGCGCGGCTGGACGGCGAGGGCTCGGTGCGAACGGATGAAAGTTTTTTGGTTCTTTTTTTCAAAAAAGAACCGCTTGCTGCCTCAAAGCGCGGTGATGCTCACCACGGCGACACCCTGGGAGAGGATGCCGAGATCGGCGGCGGCCTGGCGGCTGAGGTCGATGATGCGGGTGCGGGTGCCCGGCCGGTCATTGATGACGACGATGACCGTGCGGTCGGTGCCTTCGAGGGTGACGCGGACCTTGGTGCCGATGGGGAGGGTGGCGTGGGCGGCGGTGAGCAGGCGTTCGTCGTAGCGGGAGCCGGAGGCGGTGCGCTTGCCCTGCCAGCGCTTGCCGCCGTACCAGGAGGCGACGCCGGCCTGGCGCCAGACGGTTTCGAGGTTGCTGTCCGAGACGATCGGGGCGTCGGCTTGGGTGGCGCGGGGCGCGGCTTTGCGCGCGGCGGGGGCCACGGCGGAGGGGTCGGCGGCGAGGGCCGCGGGGGCAAAGGCGGGGCCTGCGAGCAGCACGGCGACCGCCATGCCAGGGAGTGCGCTTCTGGCACGTGACAACATGATGAAACTCCATTCGTCCTGCCGGCATGCCCAAGGCTGGGGCTTGCCGGTGTTCGTCCTGTCGTGCCCATCTATGGGCCGGGAAACCACTCAACATGGCGCCCGCTGGCGAATTGCCGGGACCAAACGAGGGCCATTGAGCCAAGACGAGGGGGGAAGATCAACCCTGAAATCGCCGGTCCTTCGCGGCGGTAAAGTGTGTGAAATATGGCGAAACAATGTCGCCGCCCGTCACGGCGCTTTCATGCTGCGCTGCAACATGTTGAAAACTAGGTAATTTCTGCAGCACTCATTACGATGCGGCGCATGCGTAGGTACCCCTATTCCGTTGCCGGCACCCAACGGGTCCGTTGCAGTTTTCCATTTTCACGGTCCCGCGACCACCTATTTTAGGACATCTACCTTTTTTTTGAGGTAGCGTCCGTGGTGGTGGTGGAAATTCAAACGGCTTGAGGGTGTAAGTCGGGGTGGCCATCGGATCGTGTGGCTAAGGTGGAGTTGCGACGCTTCAACCCGAACCGAACGAGGACCCGATGACCGAGGATAGTCTACCG
>CAIWAJ010000346.1:0-6626 GCA_903910565.1 uncultured Rhodospirillales bacterium | reverse complement strand
CAGGGCGACGAGGATGAGGGGAAATCCGTAGACCAGGTTGATGAAGTTCGCGAGCAGCAGATCGACGCGCCCGCCATGGAAGCCGGCGAGGCAGCCGACGCTGATGCCGATCACCATGGAGACCGAGGTGACGATGGCGCCCACCTGCAGCGAAACCCGTGCCCCCCAGACCAGGCGGCTGAACACGTCCCGGCCGAAGGCGTCGGTCCCGAGCAGGTAGGAGTCGGTCAGCGGCCGCTCGAGCGAGACCATGAGGTCCTGCTCGGCATAGGGATGCGGCGCGATCCAGGGCGCGAAAATGGCGACGATGGCGAGGATGAGGATGATGGTGAAACCGATCATCGCGGAGCGGCTGGCGCGAAAGCGGCGCAGGAAATCCCGCCAGGGGGAGAAGGCGGTGGTGACCGAGGTGTCGGTCCAGGCGGCGAGGTCGGGCGGTTCCATGCGCGGGCCTACAGCTTGATCCGCCGGTCGGCGACCGCATAGAGCAGGTCGGCGGCGAGGTTGGCGACCAGCACGGCGCAGCCTAGCAGGGTGAGCACGGCCTGCACCACTGGGTAATCCCGCCCGGTGATGCCGTTGACCAGCAGCAGGCCCATGCCGGGCCAGGCGAAAATCGTCTCCACGATCACGGAGCCGCCGACGAGGCTGCCGAGATGCAGGCCGAGCAAGGAGATCACCGGGATGATCGCGTTCTTCAGCGCGTGGACATAGACGACCCTGGTGCGGTGCAACCCTTTCGCATACAGCGCGCGGATGAAATCCTGCCGCAGCACCTCGAGGATCGACGAGCGCGTCATCCGCGCGACGATGGCGGTGAATTGCAGGCCGAGGGTGACGGAGGGGAGGACGAGATGCGCCGCCGTGCCGCTCCCGGTCGCCGGCAGCCAGTGCAAATTCACCGCGAAAAACAGGACGAGCAGCAGGCCGAGCCAGAAATTGGGAATGGAAATGCCCAGCAGCGCGAAGGCCATGGCGCCCTGGTCAACCGCGGTGTTCTGCTTCATCGCCGCGAGCACACCGAGCGGGATGGCGATGAGGTAGGCGAGGCCAAGCGCCACGCCCCCGAGCAGAAGGGAATTCGGCAGGGTGGCACCAATGAGCTCGCCGATCGGCTTGCCCGACTTGAGGGAGCGGCCGAGATCCCCCGAGAAAACCCGGCCGAGATAAATCGCGTATTGCGCGGGCACCGACTTGTCGAGCCCCAACTCCTTCCGCGCGGCCTCGCGCTGCTCCATCGAGGCATAGGGGCCGACGACCAGCTCGGCCGGGTCAATCGGGATCATCCGCATCGCCGCGAAGACGACGAAGGAGATGATGAAGGCCATCGGCAACAGCAGCACGAGGCGGCGCAGCGCGTAACGCAGCATCAGGCTTCCAGCATCCCGTGCTCCTCGCCCGCTTCAGGCCTTGGCCAGCCAGACGTCGTGCATGCGAGGATACAACGTCATCGGATTGGGCTCATAGCCGCGCACACGCTTGGTGAACACGTAGGTATCGAGCGGATGATAGACCGGGATGATGGTGTTGAGCTCGCCATGCATGATGCGCTGGATGTCCTTCACGTAGCCGTAGCGGGCCGGCAGGGTGGGGGCGGAACGCATCTTGCCGATCAGATCGTCGATGCGGGCATCGCGCAGTCGGGCGCGGTTGGTGGCGGGAATGTTGCCGGAATGGACCCACCAGTCGATGATGGTGTCGGGCCCGTCCCACAAATAGAACCCGGTCAGCACGCCGAAATTGCCGGCCAGCGTGCGCGCGTTGATCGATTCGACATCGAGTTGCACGATCTTGATCTTGATGCCGATGCGCGCCGCCTGCGCCTGCACCACCTGGGCGAGTTGGGTGAGCTCGGAGATCGAGGTCACCAGCATTTCCGGCTCCCACGCCTTGCCTTCGTACTCCACGAAGCCGTCGCCGTCGCTGTCCTTCAGGCCGGCCTCCGCCAGCAGGGCCTTGGCCTTGGCGATGTCATAGGGGAAGAACTTTTCGCAGTCCGGCAGATACATGTCCTTGAACGTCGGCGGCACCACGCTGTAGGCGGCCAACCCCTGACCGAACAGCAGCCGGTCGATGATCGGCTTACGCTGGATCGCGTGGGCCATGGCCTGGCGCACCCGCACATCGTTCCACGGCTTGGCTTCCGTGTTGAAATAGATCGTCCGCGCTGCCGGCATCGGCTTCTGCAGCACGACCAGTCCGGGGTTGGTCTTCAGCCGATCGACGTCGGCCGGGTTGGGCTGCACGATGATGTCCATATCGCCGGCCTCGATGGCCGCCGTGAGCGCGGCGCCGTCGGCGATGTAGCGGTAGACGATCTGGTCGAGCCAAGCGGCGCCCTGGTTCTTCACGATCGGCGGCGCCCAGGCATAGTCGTTGTTGCGCTCGATCACCAGCTTGTCACCGGGCGTCCATTCCTTGAGCTTGAAGGCGCCGGTGCCGTCCTCGATGTTCACGCCATAGGCATCCTTGCCGACGCGCTCGTAGGTTTTCGGATTGTGGATGCTTGAATAGACCGTATACAGAATGAAAGCCAGATTGGCGTCAGGCTGCTTGAGCTTCACCACGGTGGTCAGCTCATCGGTCGTCTCCACGCTGTCGACCGACTGGTAGGACCCTTTGAAGCCGTAGAAGCCCTTGGGGTCGCGCGCCTGCTCGAACCACCATTTGACCGCGGCGGACGTCAGCGGTTCGCCGGAATGAAACTTGATGCCGGGCTTCAACTTGAACGTCCAGACCAGCCCATCGGGCGAGGTGGTCCAGGTCGCGAGATGCGGCACGTAGCTGCCATCGGGCGCGCGGGTCAGCAGCCGGTCATACATGTGCTGCGTCGCGTCGGTCATCCAGGTGGTGTTGAGCTGGTTCATCCGCCGCGGCTCGGCGGCGAGACCGTAGCGCAGCACGCCGCCGCGCACCGGCTGCTCCTGGGCGCCCGCGCCCCGCGGCAGCGCGCTGGCCGCCCCGATGATTGCCGCCGTTGTCAACAAGCCGCGCCGTCCGGTCACCAAGCCAGCCATTCCTGCCTCCTGTTGAAAATCGCAGCCCTGTATTCGATCCCCGTCAGATCCGGTCGTGCGGATGCGGACCCAGCCAGGCCCGCCGCACCACCCCATTCGCATCGAGCACGAAACGCAGTAGCTCGCCGTGCACCTGCCCGCCGGTCATGTGGAACGCATGCTCGCCAGCCGGCGCCAGCACCATGGACTCCCAGGCCGGCCCGTTCGGCACCTTCAGCGTGAGCACCCCACGCTCGAACGTCACCTCGGCATCGCCCAGCACCCAACGGTAGCGCCCGACATAGCGCGCCCACTCCGCCGGGCCGGTCGCAGGCACGGCGCGGCGGGCGCGGATGCGGCGCACGGCCGGCGAGAGCAGATCGAGCGCGCGCGTCGCGATCGTATTGCCGACATTGCCGTCGGAGCCGTTGGTGAACACGGCGACACCAAGCTGATCTTTCAACGACACCAGCGTCTTGCAGGTGAACCCATGCACGCCGCCGCCATGCTCGGTGCGGGTGGTTCCGTCAGCCGCCTTGATGACGCGCCAGCCAATGCCCTGGCCGGTCTGCCAGTCCTCATTCAGCCAGACCGGCCGATGCATCTCCGCCACGCTCGGGGCCGCCAGCGCCACCGGCGCGCTCGCCCATTGCTGGGCCAGGAACTTCGCCATATCGACGACGGAGGCATGCATCGAGCCGCCAAAGCTGATCCCGCCGAGGTCCTGATGCGCCAGCACGGCGGGCGGCCAATCACCGGTCGGGCGGGCATAGCCGGTCGCCAGGCGGTCACGCTGCCCCTCGGCGAAACGCGGCGCCGCGCTCGTCATGCCGATCGGCGCCAGGATGCGGCTGGTCACCCACTCATCCCACGACACGCCGGCGATCCGCGCGAGGGTGAAGCCGAGGAGGGCGATGGCGAGGTTGGAATATTTCCAGCGCACGCCGGGCGGATAAGGCTGTCCGGTCTCCTCGAGCAGCTCCATCAGCCGCTCCACCGGCGGGAAACTCTCGCCCTGGTCCCAATAGGGCGCGGGCGAATCCTTGGTCAGGCCGGAGGTATGGGTGACGAGGTGGCGAAACGTGATCGCCGGCGCGCCGGGATGGCGGTGCGGCACCTTCACATCCGGCACGTACCCCTGCACGGGATCATCGAGGCGCAGCTTGCCGGCATCGCGCAGCTGCATCAGCATCGTCGCGGTGAACAGCTTGGTGATCGAGCCGACGGCGTAGATCGTGTCGGGTTCGGCCCGCTTTCCCACCGCGAGATCGGCGAAGCCGAAGCCCCGCGCCCAGGGGGCACCATCACCCTGCACCACCGCGATCGACACGCCAGGCGCGATGTTGCGGGCCATGTCGCCGCCGATTTCAGCGCTCAGCAGGCCAAGTGCCGCCTGGAATTCCGCCTCGTCCTGTATGCGCGCATCGCCTGCCATGACCGGTCAATCCATCGTCTGGAGGAACAGTGAAGCAATTCAGCTATGCGAGTTTATCGGGTGTGGGGCGCTTGTCAAACCCAATCCGAATCGAGTGTGTCGGTGGGCGTTCGCGTCATTGCCTGCAGTTCCCGGTCTCACGCGGAACGCCGCCCCGCATCGCCGCTCACCGCGACGGACTCTCCCACGCCCCCCCAAGCGCGCGGATCAACTGCACACTGGCGGCCATGCGCCGCCCCGCCACGTCCTGCAGGCCGCGGGCGGTATTCTTGGCCGCGGTCTGGGCGGTGATCACGTTGAAATAGCTCACGATCCCCGCACTGTAGTCGGTCAGCGCCACGGCCAGCGAGCGCCGCGCCGCCTGGTCGGCCGCAATTTGGGCGGCGGCTTCCCGCTCCAGGATGCGCAACGTCGCGAGCCCGTCCTCCACCTCCTGGAACCCCGCCAGCACGATCTGGCGGTAATCGGCCACGGTGGCGTCATAGGTCGCGCGGGCGGCGTCGCGCTGGGCGGTGCGCAGCCCGCCGTCCAGCAACGTCGCACTAAGCCCGGTGCCGAGCGACCACACCCGGCCCGGCCAGTCCAGCAGCGTCGCCAGCGATGCGCCACTGAAGCCGCCGGAGGCGCCGAGGGTGATCGCCGGATAGAACGCCGCGGTGGCGACGCCGACCTCGGCGTTGGCGGCAGCCATGCGGCGCTCGGCCGCGGCGATGTCGGGCCGGCGCTGCAGCAGCGTCGAGGGCTGGGCCGGCGGGATGGCAGGCGGTGCGCTATCCAGCGGGATCGGCGGAAGGCTGAGAGCGGAGGGCGGCTGGCCGGTCAGCACGGCGATCGCGTGCTCCAGCAAGGCGCGCTGCACGCCGAGCTCGATGGCCTGCACCTCGGCGGCGCGCAGCTGGGTCTCCGCCAGCAGCACGTCGGCGCGCGAGACCATGCCGGTGGCGAACAGGCTGCGCGTGAGGTCGAGCGAGCGCTGATAATCCGCGATCACCTGGCGCATCAGGGCGGATTGCGCGTCCTGCGTGCGCAGGGCGAAGTAGTCGATGGCGAGATCGGCCTGCAGGCTCAACGTCGCGGCGGCGAGATCGGCGGCGCTGGCATCGGCGTTCGCCTCGCTCGCCTCGACGCCGCGGCGGATGCGGCCCCACACATCCGGCTCCCAGGCCGCGTTGGCGGACAGCAGCAGGCTGGTGGCCGAGGGTTCGCCCCGGCGCGTCGCCGAGGCCGTGATGCCGGCCTGTGGCCAGGACCCGGCGCGCGCCGCCTGCACCAGGGCACGGGCGGCGACGGAGCGGGCGGCGGCGGCGGCGATGCTTTGGTTGGCCGGCGCCACCTGGGCGGCGAGCACATCCAGCCCGGGATCGTGGAACACCAGCCACCAGGCGCCGCGCGGCAGACCGTCGAGCGGTTGGGCGGGCTGCCAGGGGCCGGCCTCTTTGTAAGCCGCCGGAATGGCCGTCGACGGACGCGCGTAGTCCGGCCCGACGGTGCAGGCGCCGAGCAGGACGGCCAGGGTGAGGACTGCGCCGCTATTCACGCGCCAGCGCCTCGATCGGGTCGAGCCGCGCAGCCTTGCGGGCCGGCAAGTATCCGAACACGATTCCGGTCAGGAACGCGCAGCCAAAGGCGATCAGGATCGGGGCCGGGGTGAAGATCACCCGCCACCCCACCAGCGCCGACATCGCCATCCCGCCGCCGACCCCCATGCCCACGCCAACCAGCCCGCCGATGAAGCACACCATCACCGCCTCGGTGAGGAACTGGAACAGCACGTCGAACCCCCGCGCGCCGATCGCCATGCGGATGCCGATTTCGCGGGTCCGCTCGGTGACGGAGACCAGCATGATGTTCATCACCCCGATGCCGCCGACCACCAGCGAAATCACCGCGATTGCCGCCAGCAGGTATGTCAGCGTGTTCTGCGTCTCATTGGCCGTCGCGATGGTGTCGGCCATGTTGCGGATGTTGAAGTCCTCAATGCGGTGGCGCTTCATCAGCAAAGCGTGCAGCCCCTCCTCGACGACGTTCATGTCCGCACCTGGCGCCACGCGGACAATCATGTGGCGGAAGAAGCGCTGACCGAAGATCCGAGCACCGGCGGTGGTGTAGGGCAGCCAGACCGAGTTATCGAGGTCATCGCCACGCGGCGTCGAGCCTTTGGCCACCATCACGCCGACCACCAGGAACGGCGCATT
>CAIWAJ010000345.1:0-6701 GCA_903910565.1 uncultured Rhodospirillales bacterium | reverse complement strand
GGTCTCGCGGCCGATCAGCGGATCGATCTTGCCGGCGGCGGCCTTCTTGTTGAGATCGACGCAGTAATTGGTCAGCGCATCCTGGCCGCGGCGGGCGGATTTCTCCTCCCGTTCCTCGGACTGGCCGGCTTCCTTGGCAGGGCGCTCAGTTCCGCCGACCGGGCGGGGCGCCGAGCGGCCGGGGGCCTTGGCGATGCCGTGGCTGATGAAGTTCACCGCGTCGAGTCGCGTCATGTCCTGGGTTTGCAGGAAGTAGACGGCGTGGCTCTCGCGCTCGCTGAAAAGCGCCACCAGCACGTTCGCGCCGGTGACCTCCTCCTTCCCCGAGGACTGCACATGGATCGCCGCGCGCTGAACAACGCGCTGGAACCCGGCCGTCGGCTTGGGGTCTCCGGGGCGGTCCGTGGCGAGGCCGGCGAGGTCCTTGTCGAGGAATTCGGTGAGGTCTGTCCGGAGCTTATCGAGATCAACGCCGCAGGCGCGCAGCACGGTGGCAGCGTCATTGTCGTTGGTGAGGCTGAGGAGCAGGTGCTCGAGGGTGGCATATTCGTGCCGACGGTCGCCCGCGAGGGCGAGGGCACGGTGGAGCGTCTGTTCAAGATTGCGGGACAGCATGGTCTGACGACACTCCTAGCAGCCGGTCAGTGAGGGCCGGTGGGCTTATGGTGCAATGCGGCATCGGCCGCGCGTCGGCGATACTTCAACAATGCGCGGGCTCGCGCATCATCAAAATCACCCAAGAGACTTAAATTTCCGCAAGCGAGCGGCAACCCCGCCGAACGGCCGGCCGACTGGCGCGGCTAGTCCTTCTCGATGGTGCACTGGAGCGGGTGCTGGTTCTGCCGGGCGAGGTCCATCACCTGGGTGACCTTGGTCTCCGCCACCTCATAGGTGAACAGCCCGCACACGCCCACGCCGCGGCGATGCACCTGGAGCATCACGCGCGTCGCCTCGTCGCGGTTCTTCTGGAAGAAGCGTTCCAGGACGTGCACGACGAACTCCATTGGGGTGTAGTCGTCATTCAGCATCAGCACTTTGTACATCGCGGGCTTGCGGGTCTTGGGACGCGCCTTCACGACGACGCCGGTATTCGGCGTCTCGCCCCCGTTGCCGGTCCGGCCCGGGTCGTTGTCCTTGTTGCTATCGTCGCTCATCGTTGCAAACCGCTCGCTGGTATCGTCCCGGCCGCCCCGGGAAATCCGAGCATACCCGAAACAGGCCCGTTTGGAACATCCTTGCGGGCAGATCTGCCAAGAGATGGTAAACGAGCGGGCAGCGACAATGCCGCGCACAGGGTCAGCCCGGCAAAAACGAAGAGAGGCCCGGGAGGGGGGATCCCGGGCCTCTTCCGTCAGTCCGCGCCGCCTGGCGGCCGCGGACACGTCGTCCGTGCCGATCAGGCGGCGCGGCCGAACTTCTCCACCGCGAGGGTGACGCGCGCGGTGATCGGGGCGATCGCCTGCTCGGCGAGCTTGATCGAGGCGTCGGTCAGCTTGCCGGTCTCGGCAACGGCGGTCTCGACCGAGCTGCGGGCGAGGGTGGTCTGCAGGTCCATCGCGTCCTTGATGGACTTCACGCCGGCCAGCGCCTTGAACGTGGCGACGGTCTGGTCCATCTGGGCCTGGGCGAGGCCGGCGAAGCTCTTGCCGAAATCCTGCAGGCCGGCGGTCCAGATCTGGCCCGACTTGACGACGGCCTCGACGTTGGCCTGGCCGAAAGCGAAGAAATCTTCGGCGGTCTTGAATGCCTTGTCCATGTTGGTCTTGATCTCCGTATGGGTTTGCTCAAAACCGGCAACCGCGCCGGTCATGCTGTCCTTGAGGGCGGCGACCGTCTGGTCGAACCCTTGCTTCGCGGCGGTCACTGCCGCGGTGGCGACTTCAGGCACGATCTCGGCTTTGGTCTCGATCGTGGTGTCGGCGGATTTCTTGGCAGCCATCACTCAACTCCTTCGGTCCTGCGGATGCGCGGGCGGGTGAGGGGCCCCGGCGGCGCGATCGGCGTGCATTTCATGCTGCGGTGCAGCAACGGCCTTTTAGGCGGCGAACCCAGGCGGGTCAAGCATATTGTGCAGTGCAACATAAGATTTTTTGTGCATCTGCGAAGGCGTTTCAGCCCCCTCAACGAGACCGCCAGCTATGCCCGCCAACCCTTTCTAATGGCGTGGTTTCCTGCGTGCATTGACTGGACAAGGCGCCGTAGCACTGGGTAATGTTATGTGATCAATTACGTGGAGATCAGCCGGACATGCAGAAAGGACGGACCTTTGCGCTCCGCCATGCATGTGCGGGCGCTCTTCTGGTGGCGTGGAGTCTCGCCTTTTTGGCGATAAGCCTCCCCGCCGCGGCGCAGATCGGGTCGGCACGCTATAGTTCCATCGTCGTCGATGCGAAGACGGGGCAGGTGCATTCCGCCGTAAGCCCGGACGAGCAGCGCCATCCCGCCAGCCTCACCAAAATGATGACGCTGTATCTGGTCTTCGAGGCACTGCGTGACCGGCGCATCGCGCTGCACCAGAACGTCCCGATATCCGCACATGCGGCCGCGCAGTCGCCGACGAAGCTCGACCTTGTGCCGGGTGCGCGCATCACCGTGCAGGAGGCCATTCTCGGCCTGGTCACCAAATCGGCCAACGACGCCGCGGCGGCGCTCGGCGAAATGCTGGGCGGCGACGAGGATCGCTTCGCGCAGATGATGACGCTGCGCGCCCGCGCGCTCGGCATGAGCCGCAGCGTGTTCCGCAACGCCTCGGGACTGCCCGATCCCGAGCAATGGACCACCGCGCGCGACATGGCGACGCTCGGACGGCGTCTGGTGCATGATTTTCCCGAAGAATACCGGTATTTCGGCACCGAGAGCTTTCGCTTCCGTGGGCGTGTGATCAACACCCATGACCACATGCTGACGACCTATCAGGGGGCCGACGGCATCAAGACGGGCTACACCGAGGCGTCGGGCTTCAATCTGGTGACCTCGGCGGTGCGCGGTGGGGTTCGGCTGGTTGGTGTCGTGCTCGGCGCGGCGCATGCCCCTGAGCGCGATGTCCATATGACCTGGCTGCTCAACGCGGCCTACGAACGGCTGGAAATCGCGCCGGCCCCGCGCGGCCGCTCCGGCGGATCTTTGCTTGGCTCGGCGCAGGCGGCAGTACCGAATCGGCTGCGTCTTGCGCGGTGGGCCGTGCAGGTTGGCGCATTCACCACCGAGGCGGCCGCGCGGGAGGCGGCCAGTACCGCGCGGCGGATCGGTGGCAGCGGCGACCCGCGGGTTGAATCCACGACCTATCACGGCAAGCCGTTGTGGCGCGCGCAGTTGGTCGGGCTCAGCGAGCAGGAGGCGCTGGGAACCTGCGCGAGCATGCGCAGCCAGCACCGCCCGTGCTCGCCCATCAAGTTGCCGCCGCAGCAACTCGCGAGTCGATAGGCTATTCCCGCTTCTCGACGTACGGAGTCCCATCCTTGCGCGTATAACGCGCCCCCTCGGGCGAGGCTGGCGCGAGCATGTCGATGTCGGGGTAGGTAGCGGCGTTACGCGCGTCGCGAGTTCCGATTTCCAGCGCCAGCACGTCGGCAGTGGAGCGGTTCTGCAGGCAATGCCCGTCCGGATCACCCGCCTTGAAGCCGGCCGCATCGCCGGCGCGCAGCACCTCCTCGCCGGCATCGGTAACCAAGGTCGCCTCGCCCTGGAGAATATAGACGAACTCGTCCTCCATGGACTCCCAGTGCCGTTGGCTCGACCAGGCCCCCGGCGGCAGGCGCAGCAGGTTGACGCCGAGTTGCGTCAGCCCCGCGGCGTCACCGAGCGCCTTGCGCTCCCGGGTTCGGCATGGCGCGTCAAACGGCGGCGGATACAGCGTGCCGATCGTGGCCATCAACGCCGTGGGATCGATCCTCTTCGTCATGCCTGTTCTCCCTGCCAGGTTCAGCCCTTGCGCCGGTAGCGCAGATACATCTGGTCGGGCGCCTCAAAACTCCAGATCGGGTCGGTGCGGAAGCTGTCATCGAGCGCTGCCGACAGGGCGCCGGTAAGGTCGGCATATCTCCCAGCATCCTCCATCGCGGCATCCGACACCGCGGCCAGAAGCTGCGCGTCATCGCCCAGACCCGCGATCGGCCGCCCCGCGGCCAGCGCCTCGCGAATGCCGGCGACTGCGCGGATGTCTTCCAAGTCCCAGGTCTCGATCCGCTGGATCGACTGCCCGCCCAGCGCCTTCAGCGGTGTCGAGGCGATGTGCCGGCCAACCGCCTCCGCGCAGCGCGCGAGCGCGTCGCGATCGGCCGCGGCGGCCAGCGATATCGCGCCCTGCTGCCCGGTCGGCAACCCGCCCGCCAATGTGATCGTGTTGCCAGCGCCAAACGCCGCGCCAATTTCGCGCAGTCGCCGGTCCGCGTCCAGGGCGCCAGGAAACGCCTCGAGCGCGGCAATCCCGCCGAGCAGCAGATGCAGCCGCAAAATATCGGTGGGGTGCGGATCGAGCCGCCCGTTGCCGTCGGCCTGGCTCTCCATCCGCAGCAATGGTGTCGCGCCACCCCCCATGGCGGCCAGCATCACGGCCAGGTTCTCCGCGAAGGCCGGGCCGGCGTTGAGTACCGCGTAGATGTCGGCCGCCGCCTCATCCATCCAGCGCGTCCACACCAGGTTCAACTCGGCGTCCGTGAGCTTCGTCTGGCCGCTGAACGGGGCCAGCACGCCCGGCAGCGCCGCGCTCAACTCGTCGAGCAGCCCGCCATCGGCATGGGTCACGTCATGGCCGCCGGTCTCGTGCACCAGCGTCATCCACAGGATCGGATGATCCGCCAGCGTCGCCGGCAGCGCGACCACGCCGACCTCGGCCTGCAAATAGGCGCGCGTGAGATCCACCGCCAGCGTGATCGGCCCATCGCTGCCGTCACTGCTGAAACACGCCAGCGGCGGCAGCGTCTCCCCGAGATCCGGCATCCCCGCCGCCTTCCGCCGCGCCGAGGCGAGGAACGAGCGATACAGATTGGACGTCACCGCGACAAAGCGTCGCAGCGCATCGCCCAACGGCCATCCCGCGGCATGCTGGTAGATGCCGCCGGCGACGATTTCCACTGACGACATCTGGATCCGGTTCTGCCGCGCCAATGCCAGCAGTCGCGGCACTCCGGCCGAGACCGGCGCCACATAGGCCGCCTGGTAGGCATGCGGCAGCATCAGCGCGCCCTCCCGCAGGCAGCGATCGAGATCACCATCCGCCGGCATGGGCGCACCCCCCGGGCCAAAAAACGGAATATCACTGATCCGCTGGAACAGCGCCGTTGCCTGCTGAACCGCGCTCACGCGCGCCCCACATTCCGCCGGCCGCAGCCGGACCGTGCTCCCATGCGTGCCATTGGACCCTCCATGCCGCGATCGCGCCTTTCAACCGCCGCCAATTGTGGCACAACACGCCGCGTTTTCGCCAAGTTCACTGTGCTATATCGTCCAGCGCGCCCCAATCGGCCGCCCGATACATCGTTACCAGCCCCCGGAGGCCAGCCCCGCCATGCGTATTGCCCAGATCGCGCCTTTGTTCGAGGCGGTGCCCCCCAAGCTCTATGGCGGCACGGAGCGCGTTGTCTACTCGCTCACCGAGGCCCTGGTCGAACTCGGCCATGACGTCACCCTTTTCGCGTCAGGTGATTCCGAAACCTCCGCCAAGCTTGACGCCCCCTGGCCCCGCGCCCTGCGCCTTGACCCCGACATCCGCGACTGGGTGGCCACCTACGCCATCCTCATCGAGCATGTTGCCCAGCGCGCCCATGATTTCGACGTGCTGCATTTCCATGTCGACTACTGGCCGAATTCGGTGTTCACCCGCATGAACATCCCCTTCGTCACCACCCTGCACGGAAGGCTCGACCTGCCGGAATTCGCCGCCGTCTACCGCTCCTTCCCCCACGTCCCGCTGGTGTCGATCTCCAACAGCCAGCGCAAGCCCATCCCTGATCTCGGCTGGGCCGCCACCGTCTACCACGGCATGCCGCAGAACTTGCTCTACCCGCCCAAGGACGGGCCGAAGGGCGACGACAAGGGCGAATACTTCGCCTTCCTCGGCCGCATCTCCCCGGAAAAAGGCATCGAGCGCGCCATCCGCATCGCCGGCGCCTGCGGCGTGCGCCTCAAGGTTGCCGCCAAGGTCGACAAGGCCGACGCCGACTACTTCAAGGAGTCGGTCGAGCCCCTCCTCGCCAACGCCCATGTCGAATTCATCGGCGAAATCAACGACGCCCAGAAGCCCGAATTCCTCGGCAACGCCAAGGCCACCATCTTCGCCATCGACTGGCCGGAGCCCTTCGGCCTGGTGATGATCGAAAGCATGGCCTGCGGCACCCCGGTCATCGCCATGCGCCGCGGCTCGGTGCCCGAGGTGATGGATGACGGGCTGACCGGCTTCATCGTCGACAACGTCGAGGAAGCCATCGCCGCCTGCGGCCGCCTCGGCGAACTCGATCGCGGCAAGATTCGCGCTCGCTTTGACGAGCGGTTTACCAGCCGGCGCATGGCGCAGGATTATGTGAATGTCTATCAGAAGCTGATCGACGACAAGAAAGGCAAGTAAGCGGTTCTTTTTTGGAAAAAAAGAACCAAAAAACTTGGCTCTATTCTCGTATTCTATGCGTAGGTCTGAATTGCGGCGTTGAGACATGCTCTTGGTGTTGGGTTGAGGCGGATGGTGGCGAGGTGGAACCACTTCAGGT
>CAIWAJ010000344.1:0-4505 GCA_903910565.1 uncultured Rhodospirillales bacterium | reverse complement strand
CATGTCATCCCCCACCGCCCCCGCAATGGACGCCGCGTCCGCCGTCGCGCAAGCGATCGGTCGGATTCTGCTTGCCATGCTGGATGCGCTCTTCGGGGACATCTCGGGCCTCGCCCCCCGCCACCCCATTCGCCGCGCCCATGCCCGCGCGCAGCGCCATATCGAGCGCTACGTCGCCGCCCTCGCGATCGCCCTGGCAACGCCGGAAGAAGCGCCACAGGCCGAAGCTCCCCTCACACCCAAGCCGCGCCCGGCCTCCGTCATCCCCCTGCCCCGCCCCACATGCGCAGGCCGTCCATCCTCCCGCCGTCCCACGCCAAGCCCCCCGCGCTCCGCCCCAATTCACCACTTGGCGCAATGCGCCGTCGCACGCCCATTTCGTTACGATTTAGCAATAAATCCCAGTCGTATAGCCCAACCCCATCCGAGCGCACCAACCCAACGGATCAAAAAGTTTTTGCTTCTTTTTTCAAAAAGAAGCGCTTCCTTCAAAACAGCCGCTGCCCCGTCTCCGCCAGCAGCGGCTCGATCGCCGCGAGGTCGGCGGCCATTTCGCGGGTCATCCACGCCCGGATCGCCTGCACCACCTCGCGCAGCGGCCGGCTGCGGGGCGCCAGGAGGTGGAAGGCGCTCGCGGTGGTGACATGCCGGCGCGAGGCCGGCACCAGCGTGCCTTCCGCGAGTGCGCGGGACACCACGCTGAGCCAGCCGAGCGCCACCCCTTCGCCGTTCATCGCGGCTTGCAGCACCACCGCGTAGTCGGAGAACTGCACCCAGCTCCGCCACGGCATCCGCCGCCGCGCCGCTTCGCCCCAGAAGAGGGACCAGTCGATCAGCGGATCGTCGAAATGCAGCAGCGTATGGGCGGCCTCGGGCGCGCCGTCGAGCGGGCCGTTGCGGGCGAGGTAGCCGGGGCTGGCGACGGGGATCACCAGCTCGGGCGAGAAATGCCAGGAATGATAGTCCCCATCGGTCTCCGGCGGCCGGCGCATCGCAAGATCGACGTCGCCGGCCGGCCCGCGCAGGGAGCCCGAGAGCAGTTGGAACCGCAGGTCGACCGAAGGGAAGTCGCGATAGAACGCCTGCATGCGCGGGATGAACCAGTGGGTGACGAAGGCGGTGGAGAGCGAAAGCTCCACCGCCTCGTGCCGCGCATGCCGCCCGGCGATTTCCCGCAGCGCCTCGCCCATCCGCCCGAAGCCTTCGGCCACCGCCCGGTGCAGCATCTGCCCCTCGTCGGTCAGCGTCAGCCCCGCCGGGCTGCGCAGGAACAGCCGCACCCCGAGCTGCTCCTCGAGCTGGGCGATGTTGCGGCTGACCGAGGGCTGGGTGACATTGAATTCGCGCGCCGCCGCCCCGCAACTGCCGGAACGGGCCGCGGCCTCGAAGATCAGCAGCGCCCGTGGCGAGGGGATCAGCTTGCCGAGCGTGGTCATACGGTCAGCGTATGACCCCCGTACGCATTGTCAAGGTGACGGATCGGTGCAGGAAGCCGATGATGCCGCAGTGCCGCATCGCGGCCGCAACAGGGGAACAACATGATGCGCGACGACAGGACAGGTTTTTCCGGCGCCGGACGGCGCGATTTCATGCAACTGGCCGCCGCCGGGGCGGGCGCCCTGTGGCTGCCCAGCTCCGCCCAGGCCCAGGCCCCCCGCCGCGGCGGCTCCATCCGCGCTGCCGGCTACTCCTCCTCGACGGCCGATACCGTCGACCCCGCCAAGCAGTCGCTGTCGACCGATTATGTCCGCTGCAACATGTTCTACAACACGCTCACCCTGCTCGACGCCAACCTCACGCCGCAGCCCGAACTCGCCGAGACCATCACCAGCGACAAGGCCACCGTCTGGACCATCAAGCTCCGCAAGGGCATCACCTTCCATGACGGCAAGGCCCTCACCGCGGCTGACGTGGTGTATTCGCTGAACCGCCACAACGACCCCAAGGTCGGCTCGATCGCCAAGCCGCTCGCAGCGCAGATGACCGAGGTTGTGGCGATCGCCCCCGATACGGTGAAGATCACGCTCGCCTCGCCCAATGCCGACTTCCCGGTGGTGCTCGGCACCTTCCACTTCCACATCATCAAGGAGGGCACCACCGATTTCACCACCGCGATCGGCACCGGCCCATACAAGTGCAAGGAATTCACCCCGGGCGTCCGCACCGTCGGCGTGCGCAACCCCAACTACTGGAAGCCGGGCAAGCCCTATCTCGATGAGATCGAGTTCTTCGGCATCCCCGACGAAACCGCCCGCGTCAACGCCCTGCTCGCCGGTGACATCCAGATCGCCGGCGGCGTCACGCCGCGCTCCACCCGGCTGATCAAGGCGCAGCCTGGCCTGAGCGTGTTCGAGACCCCCGCCGGCGTCTACACCGATCTCATCGTGCGGCTCGACTCACCGGGGACCGGCAACCTCGATTTCGCCCTCGCCCTGAAATACCTCCAGGACCGCGAGCAGATGCGCGACGCGATTTGGCAGGGCTTCGCGGTGATCGGCAACGACCACCCGATCACGCCCTCCAACCGCTTCTACAACAAGGACATTCCGCAGCGCGCCTTCGACCCCGACAAGGCGAAGTTCCACTTCCAGAAATCGGGCGTCGGTTCCTCCGCGGTGCCGATCGTGGTCTCGCCGGCGGCCGGCGGCTCGGCCGAAATGGCGGTGATGCTGCAGGAGGCCGGCAGCAAGTTCGGCCTCAACCTCGAAGTCCGCCGCGTGCCGGCGGATGGCTACTGGGCGAATTACTGGCTGAAATCGCCGGTCGGCTACGGCAACATCAACCCGCGCCCATCGGTCGATATCCTGCTGTCGCTGTTCTTCAAGTCCGACGCGCCGTGGAACGAGAGCGCCTTCAAGGACCCCAAGTTCGACCAGCATCTGCTGGCCGCCCGCGCCGAGACCGACGACGCCAAGCGCAAGCAGATGTATGGCGACATGCAGCTGATGATCCGCGACAATTCGGGCATCGGCATCCCGATGTTCAACTCCTTCCTCGACGGCCATGTCAGCAAGCTCAAGGGGCTTTCGCCGATCCCGGTCGGCGGCATGATGGGCTTCAACTTCGCCGAGAACGTGTGGCTGGAGGCCTGAGCTGAGCGGCACCGGGCGCTTCGGAGGCAGACGATGAACGCGGCGATGCTGCGCCTCATCGCGCTGCGCCTGGCGCTCGGACTGCTGACGCTGGCCATCGTCTCGGCGCTGGTGTTCACCGCCACCGAACTCCTGCCCGGGGACGTCGCCGAGGCGCTGCTCGGCCAGTCCGCCACCCCCCAGGCGGTGGCCGGGCTGCGAGCAGCGTTGCATCTCGACCAGCCCGCCTGGCGGCGTTTCCTGCTCTGGGCCGGCGGGATGCTCTCGGGCGATCCCGGGCGCTCGCTGGTCAACCAATTGCCGGTCGCCAGCCTGATCGGCAACCGGCTGCCCAATTCGCTGAAGCTCGCCGGGCTGACCGCCTGCGTCACCGTGCCGCTGGCCCTCACGCTTGGCATCACCACGGCGATGTGGCGCGGCTCACGCTATGACCGCATCGTCGCCACGTTGATCATCGGCATCGTCTCGGTGCCGGAGTTCCTGATCGCGAGCCTGGCGGTGATGATTTTCGCGGTGAAGCTGCGCTGGCTGCCGGCGCTGTCCTTCCGGGCGGGGGTGCAGGATTTCTGGACCATGCTGTGGCTGCTGGCGATGCCGATCGGCACGCTCACGCTGGTGGGCATCGGCCAGATGGCGCGGATGACGCGGGCGGCGTTGGTGACGGTACTGGCTTCCTCCTACATCGAGATGGCGCGGCTGAAGGGGGCGGGGCCGATCCGCATCGTGCTGATCCATGCGCTGCCCAATGCGCTGGGCCCGATCGTCAACGCCGTGGCGCTCAGCACCTCCTTTCTGCTCGGCGGGGTGATCATCGTCGAGACCATCTTCAACTATCCCGGCCTTGCCAAGCTGATGGTGGATGCCGTCTCGACGCGGGATCTGCCGCTGGTGCAGGCTTGCGCGATGCTGTTCTGCGGCGCCTATCTCAGCCTGGTGCTGATTGCCGATGTGGTGGCGATCCTGGCCAACCCGAGGCTGCGGCAGCGATGAAGCGGCTTTCTCCCGTCGCCGTTGTGGCGCTGCTGGTGATCCTTGCCTGGGCGGTGGCGGCGGTTCTCGCGCCGCTGATCGCGCCGTTTCCGCCCGGCCGGATCGTGACCCGCGACACGCTGGCGGATATCTCCGCCCGTTTTCCGCTCGGCACCGATTATCTCGGACGGGACATGCTGAGCCGGGTGCTGCATGGCGCCCGCTACACGATGGGGATCGCACTGGTCTCGACCACGCTGGCCTGCCTGATGGGGGTGACGCTGGGGCTGACGGCGGCGGCGCGTGGCGGGTGGTTCGACATGACGGCGAGCCGCATCCTTGATGCGATGATTTCGGTGCCGAGCCTGCTGGCGGCGCTGGTGGTTGTCTCCTCGCTCGGCTCCTCCATCCCCGTGCTGATCGGCGCGGCGGCGGTGATCTTCT